>JADFJG010000059.1:9494-21826 GCA_022566265.1 Pseudomonadota bacterium
CCCGCCAGCGCCGAAACGTCCGCTCCGAAACCCCCAGAACCGAGGCCGCTTCCCCCTGGCTCAGCACCCGCGACCGCGTCCGATCCAGAATCTCCTCGAACTTCATCAATCGTATCCCTTGCAACACTTCCGTCCGTCTCATCAACGACCCCCCTTTCGAGGGACGTTCTAAACCGGACAGATCACATGTTACCTACGGCGGACATATCACGTGTTACCGACACGCCCCTCGGTGGCGCTTTCCTGCGCGCGCGCGGGGGTATAAGCTGATGCTCCTGGGTTTTGGGCCCGGTTCGCGCCCCCTCGCGGGGCGAAGGGACGGATAGATGGCGATCGAGGTCAGGAAATTCGATGCCCCGCTCGGCGCCGAGATCATCGGCGTCGATTGCGCCGGCGATCTTTCAGGAGCGCTGATCGGCGAGATCGAAGAGGCCTGGTACGACAATCTGCTGGTCGTCTTCCGCCGCCAGGAACTTGACGACGATCGGCTGATGGCCTTCACCCGGCGGTTCGGCGAGCTCGACATGGCGCCGCCCAACCCCACCGGGCGGCCCTGGTTGCCGGAGACGCCCGAGATCAACGTCGTCACCAATATCCGGGCCGGCGGCGAGTTGACCGGCAACGCCGGCAATTCGGAGATGAGCTGGCATTCGGACCTCGGCTATATCGAGGTGCCGCCGTCGGCAAGCCTGCTCTACTGCATTACCTGCCCAGCCGTCGGCGGCGACACCTATTTCGCCAACATGTATCTCGCCTACCAGGCACTGCCCGAGAAGACCAAGGATACGATCAAGGGCCTCAAGGCGATCCACGACATCTCGACCAACGCCAGCGGCGTGCTTCGCGCCGGTTACGACAAGGTGACCGATCCCAGGGATACACCCGGTTGCCGCCATCCGCTGGTGCGCCTCCATCCCAAGACCGGGCGCAAGACCCTGTTCCTGCCCCGGCGCCTCAATGGCTATGTCCTCGGATTGGAACCGGCCGACAGCGAGGCGTTGCTCGATATGCTGTGGGCCCACGCCGCGCGGGACGAGTTCACCTTCGGCCATCAATGGCGCCAGGGCGATCTGGTGATGTGGGACAACCGTTGCACCATCCACCGGCGCGACGGCTTCGACGACAGCTACACCCGCCTCATGCACCGCACCCAGGTCAAGGGCACCGAACCGCCGATCCCGGCTTGAAATCGAAAGCAGCCGGCGATCATAGGCCGAAGTCCGACCTGATCGCCGCCGCTTTTCGGGCGGCGTCGGCTCTTTGCCCGGGGCCGAGCCGCTTTTCCAAATCCTCGACCGGCGGTTTCACGCCGGCCACGCCCAACCCGTCGGCGACGAGGAACCAGGCGAGCGCCATCACGTCCTTGCCGTCGCGCCCCAGCGACCCGTCGAGATAGAGCAAGCCGATTTCGGAAGCCGCTTCGATTCCGCCGCCGCGCACCTGAACCCGCCACCATTTGAGGGCCTCGTACGGCTTTCCGCCCTCCTGGCGGTAGAACCTCGCCAATTTGTACATGCCGAGAAGGCTGCCCATGCGGGCCGAGCGCAGGTAGTGCCGCTCCGCCTGTTCCAGATCCTTACCGCCGAGATCGGCGGCGGCGTAATAATCCCCCAACTCCCAGTCCGCCGTAAGGCTGCCCGCCCGGGCGGCCGCCTTGAGATGGAAGACGGCGCGCTCCCAGTCCACCGGGCGCCCCTGGCCAAGGCGATACATCCACGCCAGGCCGGCGTGGCCATATTGGCCGCCGGCCGCGATCGCGGCGGTGTAATAGCTAAACGCCCTTGGGTAATCGACGGCGACGCCTATGCCATCGTGGTAAAGCTCTCCCAGTCTGTACATGGCCCATGGCTCGCCGTCCCCCGCGCCCTCTTCGTACCAGCGGATGGCCTTCCCGACGTCCTTGGGAACGCCCTTGCCGTCCATGTAAAGATCGGCGATCCACCCATGTTCGAATGACCCCGATCGCACCGCCTTGGCGAACCACCGGTCCGCCTCGGCCCCGTCCCGTGGCACGCCGGCGCCCGAGGCGTAGGCCTTGCCGAGCAAAAGTTGTGCGTGCGCGTCGTTCGCCCGGGCGAGCGGTAACAAAATCTCAAGGGCCGTCTTGAAATCTCCCCGTTCATAGGCGGCCTGGCCGGTCTCGTAGCCGGGCTCTTGCGCGCAAGCGGCGAGAAGGCCCAAAACAACGGCCGTAACCAGCGCCCACGTCTTTTGTTTTCGCTTTCGCGCACCGCCGGCCGGCCGTTATCCGAGACCGTAATCGAAGATGCCCTTGCCGTCGGTGCGTTCGGGCGTGAGTGTGCCGGCGGCGAGCGCCGGGTTGAGGCGGCGAAGCTCCGCCGCGCCGAGTTCGGGCAGGCGCCGGGCCAGGGCGATGAACGCTTCCGCTTCCTCTTCGGGCAGCAGCGGCGCCGTGAGCTCGCGGAACTTGCCGGCATAGTCGTCGAACCGCCAGGGCTGCGCGCCGTTGGGGTGGGCGTCGGCGACGGCGAGTTCCCCGGTGACGGTCTCGCCTCCCGCAAGGCTGATTTCCGCCCGTCCGCCGAAGGCGCGCCGGGCCGGGTCGGGGTGGTGATAGCGCGCGTCCCAGTCGGCGTCCTCGATGGTTCGGATCTTTTTCCACAGCGCTACGGTCGAGGCCCGATGCGCGCGTTCGGATGTGTAGCTCTCGACATGGTGCCAGCGCCCGTCCTCGAGCGCCACGGCGAAGATGTACATCAGCGAATGATCCAGCGTCTCGCGGCTGGCGTCGGGGTCGAACTTCTGGGGGTCCTCGGCGCCCGAGCCGATCACCGCATGCGTGTGGGCCGAGGTGTGAATGTCGATCCTCTCGACGGCGGCGGGGTCGCCGATCTCGTGGCGCAAGTTGAAGGCGAGATCGATGAAGGCCTGGGCCTGGTATTCGGCGGAATGGGCCTTGGTGTAGGTCTCCAATATGCCGCGTGGGGCTTCGCCCGGCGCCGGCAACGCCACCTCGAAACGCTCCTCCGGCCCGCCCAGCATCCAGGCGATGACCGAATCCTCGCCCTCGTAGATCGGGCTCGGCGCCGCCTCGCCCCGCATGGCGCGGTCGACCGCCTCGATCGCCAGCTTGGCGGAGAAGGCCGGCGCGAAGGCCTTCCACGAACTGATCTCGCCCTTGCGCGATTGGCGGGTCGAAAAGGAGAGATGCACCGCCTGGTTGATCGCCTGGAAGATGACCGGGACCTCGAGGCCGAGCAGCGCGCCGATCCCCGCCGCCGTCGCCGGCGCCAGATGGGCGATATGGTCCTTCTTGTAGGCATGGAGCGAGATCGACTTGACCAGCGCGACGTGGATCTCATAGGCGATGGCGATGGCGCGCTGTAATTGTTCCCCCGTCTGCCCTGTCTGCTGGGCGACGGCGATCAGCGGTGCGATGTTGTCGCCGGGATGGGCGTAATCGGCGGCCAGGAAGGTGTCGTGGAAATCAAGCTCGCGCACCGCGGTGGCGTTGGCCCAGGCCGCCCACTCGGCATGGACTTGGGTTTCGGGCGCCAGGCCGAACAGCGTCGCGCCGCCATCGCGCGGATGGGCGAGCGCCATCGCCCGCGCCGCCGCTACCGGCGCCCGGTCGATCGCCGCCAGCGCCACGGCGGCGTTGTCGATCACCCGGCACGAAGTCATCGCCGCTACCTCGTCGCCGATGGCGGGCGCGGAGGCGGCGTATTCGGCCAACTTCCAGGCGAACTGGTCCTCGGCCCGAAGGCGGTCGGAAGACGGATGGACCTTGATACGATGACGGATCATCGCCGAACCCCGCGACCCGCGCCGCGCCTAACAATGGGGCCTGCTTGGCGTTGCCTATCGGAAACCCGGCCGGTGCGAGACGGCAACACCGAAAACCCTAATCCCCGAGGGATTCCTTCGCCTGCTTCTCCGAGGCCTCGCTCATGCGTTCCATCAAGCTGAAGCGCGCGCACAGGAAGGTGAGCACCGCTGCCGTGACGGCGAGGCCGATGGCGAGGTTGCTGTGGAAGAGCGCGTCGAACCAGTCGCCCCTCTGGATGAGCAGCCCGCGCCGGAGCTCCGCCTCGAGCATGGGGGCGACCATGAAGGTCACGATCAGCGGCGCCTCCGGGATGCCCCAGATGCGGAAGAAGAAGCCGACAAAGCCGAACACCAGCATCACCCACACGTCGGTGGTGTTGCCCTGGTAGGCGTAGCTGCCCAGCACCGCCATCAGCATCACCAGCGGAATCAGCAGTTGCCGCGGCAACAGCGCGATCTTCGCGAACAGCAGCGCGAAGAACCGCCCGATGCCGAGATTGAACACATTGCCGACCAACAGGATGATGAACAGCGCGTAGACCGCGTGGGGGTAAAGATCGAACATCCGGGGGTTGGGGGTGAAGCCCTGCAGCGTCAGCGCGCCGCCGAGGAGCGCCGCCGAGGAGCTTCCCGGAATGCCGAAGGCCAAGAGCGGGATCAGTGTCGGCCCCACCGTCGCGTTGTTGCCCGCCTCGGCCGCCGCCACCCCCTCGAGCTTGCCGGTGCCGAACTTGATGTGCGGCCGAACCTGCTTGGCGACGCTGTAGGACAGGAACGCGCCCACCGTGCTGCCGAGGCCGGGCAGGGCGCCGACGAAGGTGCCGATGCCGAAGCCGATCGACATCTCGCGCCAGCAGCTCAGGTACTCCCGGATCGACAGCCCCTCGCTGCGCTTGCTGAAAATCTCGCGGATCCGCGCCTGGAGGTCCTCGGCTATCTTCTTCTCGCGGAACAGGTGCATCGCCTCCTCCAGCATGCGACCCATGGCGAAGAGACCGACGACCAGCGGAATCAGGTGGATCCCATCGGAGAGTTGCCAGAAGCCGAAGGTGTTGCGTTGGACCATACCGATGGGGTCGGAACCGATGGTGGCGCAGAAGAAGCCGACGGCGGCGCTGATGAGCCCCTTGGCGAAGTGGGTGCCGCTCAGGGAGGCGAGGAGGGCGATGGCCATCACCATCAGCCACACCTTCTCCGAGGGGCCGAAGGCAAGCGCGATCACGGCCAGGGTCGGCGCCACTACGATGAGCACGAGGTCGCTCAAGAAATCCGCCGTGACCGAGGCGTACAGCGCCATCAGGATCGCCTTGCGGCCCTTGCCGTTGAGCATCAGCTTGTAACCGTCGTAGACGGTGGCCGCCGCCTCCGGCGTGCCCGGCGTGGCGAAGCTGATGGCCGAGATGGAGCCGCCGAAAACCGCCCCCTTGTAGATTCCGATCAGCAGGCCCAGCGCCGGCCCGAGCGACATCTGGGCGGCGAGCGGCAAAAACAGCGCCATGGTCGTCGCCGCGGTCAGGCCCGGCATGGCGCCCCCGGCGATGCCCATGAAAATGCCGATGGCGATCCACATGAGGGTCTTCCACTGGAAAACCAGGTCGGCGGCCACCGCCAGGGCTTCGAAATTGACCTCCATGGGTGTTCTCCTCGTCCGCGCCGGTCAGCCGATCAGTAGACGACCGGCAGCCCCCACTTCTCCATCAGCCACTCCGGCCCGATGGGCAGCCTGGCGCCGATGATCCAGAAGATGGCGAACACCGAGGCGCTGATCGCGAAGCCGGCCAGGAAGGCGGTGCGTGCCGGGCGGAGCCCCAGGGAGTAGATCAGCCCGAACATGAAGATCGGCGCCGTGACCACGAAGCCGATTTTCACCAGGAACCAGAAGAAGACGCCGCACCAGGCGATGGCCCCGATCACGAAGCCGACGAACTTCCAGTCGAGCTGCGCGTAATCGGGAATGACTTTCTTGCGCAGGCGGTCGACCAGCATGAGCGCGGCGAAGGCCACGCACATCGCCGCGGTCATCATGGGGAACAACCCCAGCAGGAAGCCGTCGCGCAGCGGGCGGAAGGCGTCGGTGAGAAAAATGACGTAAAGCAGAAGGAGGGCGAAGAGGACCGTCATGACGGCGCCCGCGCCCTGGTTGGTCTTCCACCAGTTCGCGGTTTGTGGGGCTTGGTTCGGCGATTCGTCGGACACGGTCCCCTTCCTTTCGCTCACGACGAACGAGACCCAGGCCGAACAAAGCGTTCGGCCTGGGTCCGCGTTCGGTCAACAGTCATGCGCGAATTCGGTCGAACCCGTCATTACTTGCCTTTGGCGGTGCCCAGGAGACTCGCGGCGTCAATGGTGCTCTCCACCATCGCGTCAAACTCCTTCTGGGCCTGTTTCATCGGCGTGTGGATGGGCTGCGCCCCGATCTTCTTCAACAGCTTCGCGACCGCCTTGAATTTCAGGAGCTTCTTCATGTTGTCCGAAATCTTCTGGCAGACCGCGTCCGGCGTGTCCGGATGGACGCCCACCCAGCGCAGGCCCTCGAAGGACCTCTTGAGGCCCTTGTCCTTGGGCTGCGAGACCTTGTTGCCGATCGCCTTCTCGTAGCCCTTCGGGTGGGGCTTGTTGCTCGTGGTGGCGATCACCTTGACCTTCTCCGGCGCCAGGCCCAGCATGATCTCTTCGGGGGCCACACCGATGTCGATGTGCTTGCCCAGGAAGTCGGCCATGGCCTTGCCGGTGCCCGGGTAGACCACGTAGGTCATCTTGACGCCGAGCTCCTTGAACACCATCGCCGCCCCCAGCGTGTTCGAGCCGGAGCCGCCGACCACCACCTTGCCCGGGTTCTTCTTGGCGTAGGCGACCAGCGAGTCGAGATCATTGTACGGCGCGTCCTTTTGGATCGCGATGGTCGGCCGGAAGAAGCCGATCAGGGCGCAGATCTTGATGTCCTTCGCGGGATCGAGGATCGGCTTGCTCTCGCGGGCCAGCGCCAGGACCGGCGTCGGGCTCGCCAATATAATGGTGTAGCCGTCGGCCCGCCGGTCCAGGAGGAACTTCCAGCCCTTGATGCCGGACGCCCCGGGCACGTTGCGCACCCGCCAGTCGACGCCCCAGGTTTCGTAGGCCCCCGCCGACATGACGCGCGACCAGCGGTCGGTGCCGCCGCCGGCGCCGAAGGGCACGACCCAGGTGATGGCCTTGTTGGGATACTCGGCGGCCGGAAGGTTGGAAGACGCGCCCGGCAGGATGAACCCCGCCAGTGCCAACGCGCCGATGATCTTGGAGAAAAGCTTCATGATATGTCTCCCTGACTTTTTCTATAAACTTCGCTGGCCCCCCGGTACTCCCGGTTCTTGGTCCGGTTGCGCCCCGAGAGAAGCCAACGCCTCACCGTCGAATTAACGCCCTAGATGTGGAACGGCGCACCGCGCCAGGCCCGAGGCGATAAACGACTTCAACTGGGCTCGATAATATCGGGCGCGGATAGGGTCAACAAGGGTTATTCACCGGCCCGGCCCGCTTGTTTTGCTCGCGGAGAAGCGCGAAAGCGCTGGAATCCTTAGGTCTTCCGCACATTTTCCCGCTCCGGCGCGATCGCGCCCGGCTAAGGGCCGGGCGCGGGTGCGTTGCCGGCTTCGGGTCTTGGCGGGACTAGCCGAGGCTGATTTCGCCGTCGATCTCGTGGCTCACGTCCAGCCCTTCGAGTGTCAGCGTCACCCGTGCCTTGATCGTCGCGTCCGGCGCCAGCGAGCCGTCGGCGAGGGCCGCGCGCACGGCGGTCTCGATCTCGCGTTGCGAGGTCACCCCGACCTTCTTGAGGAACTTACGGACTTCCATGTTGAAGACGTCTTCGTTCATCGTCACCTCCGCCAGCGTTTCACCGATGGCCCCCGCGCGCGCCTCTACGGCACCGCGCGCGAACGGGCGCCGTTGGCGGACAACTTAGAGCACTATCCGACCAGATGGAACCATTTGACCGGGATTATTTTGCGTCGTGGCTAGGCGCGCGCCGCATGGCGATGCTTGCGCATCGCCAATGGGGGCGCAACGACGCCACGGCGCAAAAGAACCCGGCCATAGGTCGAGGCAAAACGGCTTCTCGGATGCGTCGCGCCGCTTGCCCGATGTCCCACATCGCGCCGCGCGGCGCTCCTACCCGAGAAACCGTTTTGCCCCATCAAATTGCTTCCATCTGGTCGGATAGTGCTCTAAGCCCGCGGCCGGACCGCCGCAAGCGGTCATCGGAGCTTTGGTATCAACGGCTCCTGTAATGTTCCCAAACGGCCCTGATGCCGATCCACGTCAGATAGCCGAACAGAACGACGGCGAGCACGAATACGATCGCGATCGGATCGCCCCGCAGCAAAAACGTACCTAGATCGCCGTTGATCAGGTAGTACTGGGACTCCCACCAATCAGCCATTTCATTCACCTGGCAAGAATGACAACGGCCGGCTTGATGACAACGCCCGCGAAACGACGCGCTTCAACGCGCCTTTCCGACGCCCCCTATCGTCCTGAAGTTGGACCGCCTCGCAAAGCGATTCGCGCAACCGTACGCCCGAATAGACCGACGGGTTAGCCGGAACGGTTGGCGGCCTCACCTGGAAGAAACCATAGCACGATCCGAGTTGAATCGCGACCCAATAAAGCCCGGATTTTGGCCGTTTTTGGGCCTATTTTGGCGCGAATTGGGGCAATGCGCGGGCCAATGTTGACGCGTCCTAGCGCAAAGATCACTTGCGCCCATCCGCCTTATCGTTCCCCGCGCACCTCAAGCCGACCATCTCAAGGCCGATATCGGGAGGGTTGGCATGACGGTAGGCGCCGCGCAGGCAATAGGCATCGTTGCCCCATCCGCCGCCCCTGAGCGCGACCATGCCGGGGCGGCCGGGAAAAGCGCTCGCCGTCCACTCCCAGACATTGCCGGCCATGTCCTCGATGCCGAAAGGGGAGGCGCCGGCGGGAAAGCTTCCGACCGGCGCCGTCAGCGCGAAACCGTCCGACGGATCCGGCGCACAGCAGCGCTCGGCGCCGAAATTGGCGCGGCGGATCCCGCGTTGCTCGGGCCGGGCATCGCCCCAGGGGTAGCGCCGCGCGCCGGGCCCACGGGCGGCGAACTCCCACTCTTCCTCCGCCGGCAGGCGCAGGCCGTGCCAGGCGCAAAACGCCGCCGCGTCGGTTGCCGAGACCTGGACCACCGGATGGTCCGCCTTGGCGCCGATACCGCCGGCGCGGCCCCGGGGATGGCGCCAGTCGGCGCCCGCCACCGGCCGCCAGCTTCCGTCCCAGACGTAACCGAGGCCTGAACGCTCGGCGTCGGTCCGGTGGCCGGTGGCTTTGATGAAGGCGGTGAACTGGCGGTTGGTGACCTCGAAGCGCATGAGCCGGAAGGGCGCGACGGTCACCGCGCGCGGCGCCTCGTCGGGCTCGCCGCCGGCGTCCCCCATGACGAAAGCGCCGCCGGGGACGAGAACGAGCTCGATGTCGGCCCCTTCGGCCGCCGCCGCAAAGGCCCCGGCAAGCACGATCGCCGCGATCGCGGTGCGGAGACCGGCTCGAAGGCGCCGCGCCGCCGCCACTTTGCCGGCCTCAGGCGGGGCGGGTTTCCCAGGTGACGTCAAGATCCACGTCGGCGTCGCGCAAAAGGTTCATCACCGGGCAGCGGTATTCGACGTTCTTCCTGAGCTTGGCGATGCGCTCGGCCGGCTCGTCGGTATAAAGCGTCACCTTGAGCCTGACCGCCTGGAAATGGGGCCTGACGCCGGCGACCCCGCGCGAGCCCCTGGCGTCGACCTCGCCGGCGCATTCGAGATCGACGCCGGAATAGGCGAACCTCATGATCTCGGCGCAACGGTTGATGATCACGCCTTCGCAGCCGAGGAAGGCCGCCAGCACGGTCTCGAGCGGCGTCGGGCCGGTGTTGGTGCCCTTGACCTCGTCGGTGACGACCTCGAAATCGCGCACCTTGCAGACGGTGCGCGGCGTCGCGTCGTTACGCGCCTTGACCTCGCGGATGCCGATCAGCGATTTGTTGGGATCGACGCTCGGGGGCAGGAGTTCTGGATCGGTCATTATCGAGGACCGCTCTAAACCGTGATTTCCAGGATTTCGAGGCCGTTGATCCGGTCCATCAGGTAGATCAAGCCGTTCCCGTCGACCTCGACATCGTTGCTCTGGGGCGTCTTGGCGCCCTTGCCGGGCTCGGGTATGAAGTAGGCGATCTCCTCGGGCAGCAGCGGGTCGGCGACATCGACGACCCTAAGCCCGCCCGAGAACCATGTCATGAAGACCCGCGTGTCCGAGAAATGCTCCTGGTACTGATGGGCGCCGAAGCGGTCGCCCATCCGGCTCCAGGGCGAATCCGCCTCGCTGACATGGAAGGTCGAGAGCGGCTTCATGTCCTCGATGTTGGTGACGTCGAACAGCCACATGAAGGCGTGGGGCTGGCCGGGGTGGGGGGCGTGCTCTTCGTCGATCACCACCGCCACGTCCTTGCCGTCGATCGGGAAGGGCATCGGCAGCACCGTGTGGGTCGGCTCCGGGAAGGGGGGGTGATAGTCGTAGCCGCCGATGGTCGTCGGTTTGGTGATGTCGGAGATGTCGATCACCCGGAAGCCGCCCTGCCAGCACGACGCCCACAACTTGTCGCCGTGGCGCAAGGCGTGGTGGAGGCGGTTGCGATAGCCCCGCCAGGTCGGCTTCTCGCCGCCGGCGAGGTGTTGGCCCTCCATCCACCAGCGCGAAACCTCCTCGGGCCGCTCGGGATCGGCCATGTCGTAGATCACCAGGATGTTGCCGATATAGCCCTCCATCTCGGTCGAGATGTAGGCGTAATCCGCGTCGGCGTCGAAGCGGTGGGTGCCGAAGCCGAAGGTCTTCTGGTAGGCGATCTGGCGCGGATTGGCGCGGTCTGAGATGTCGTAAACCTTGAAGCCGCCGTCTTTATAGCCCCGCGCTTGCGCCTCGCCGAGAACCGGGATGTCGCTTTCCTTGACCTTGAGCGCCTTGGCCAGATCGGCGTCGCCGGGCGCCCGGTCGAGCTCGGCCTCCAGGCTTGCCCTGAGCTCGGGGAGGCGGTCGCCAAGGCGTAGGAAATGGCGGTTGTACTGCTCGATGTTGACGATCATGACATCGCCGTTGACCCGCACCTTGTGGGAGTGGGAATGGTTGTCGGGAAGTTCGATGGTCGACACGACGCGAGGGTTTTTGGGATCGGAGATGTCGAGGATCGAGGTCCCGTGCGGCGGGTCCATGTGGCCGATATAGGCGTATTTGCCGTCGACGATGATCTGGCCGCCGCCCGGTATGTCGAGACGCGATATGCGCTTGATGTTCCTGGCGGTGACGCCGATTTCGCTCGTGCTCATTCTATTCCCCCCTTGTATTCGGGCCCCCGGAGAGGCGACGCCATCCCGGACGTCTAACCCGGGCGCCTATTCCGTGGTCCCGCCCGCCTCCGCTTCCTGGCCGCGGCGAAGTTTACGCCGGCGCTGTAGCACATAGGGAAGCACCAACGAAGCCACCAGGGCGACCCACAGCACGTTGGCGAGCGTCGATGAGAATATCACCATGACGTCGCCCTCGGACATCTTCAGCGCCCGCAGGAAGTAGGTTTCCAACAGTGGTCCCAGGATGACGCCGATCAGGATGGCCGCCGTATGGTAGCCGGTCTTACGCGCGATGTAGCCGATCACCCCGAATACCAGGGCCAGATACATATCGAACATGTATTGGCGTGGCACGAAGGCGCCGACCAGGGTAAAGGAAATGATGATCGGCGACATATAGATGGTGGACACCACGGTGATCTTCGACATGTAGCGCGCCAGCGGCAAGATGGTGAAGATCATGATGAAATAGGTCACCGCCATGGCCGCGAACGGCCCATAGGCGAGTTCCGGGCTCTCCATGAACAGATCGGGCCCCATGGTGACGCCATGGTACTGCAGCACCACCAGCATGATGGCGGCGGTGGCGCCGCCGGGAATGCCGATCACCAGAAGCGGCACCAGGGTGCCCGAGGTCACGCCGTTGTTGGCGGATTCCGGGGCTATCAAGCCTTCCACGTGCCCGGTGCCGTACAACTCCGGTGTTTTGGAGAAGGCGCGCGATTGCTGATAGGCGACGAAGGCGGCGATGGCGGCGCCGGCGCCGGGCACCACGCCGATCACCAGGCCGATGAGGCTGGTCCAGGTGATGTGCCACCATTTGGACAGCGCGATCCTGACCCCTTCCAGGGTTTCGCTCCAGCCGGCCTTCTGCATCGCGGCCTTGCCACGCTCGGACAGGATGGATTGGTTCTCGATGACGGCGAAGGCTTCGGACACGGCGAACAGGCCGACCAGGGCGGGGATCAGCGGCACCTTGTCGTAAAGCTCGAGGAATCCGAATGTTCCCCGCGGCGTCTCATAGACCACATCGGCGCCGATGTAACCGATCATCAGGCCGAAGAATCCGGCGATCAGGCCCTTCAGGGTGTCGCGCGCGGCGATGGTGGCGATCAGCGAGATGCCGAACAGCATCACCACGATCATCTCCACCGAGAA
>JADFJG010000153.1 GCA_022566265.1 Pseudomonadota bacterium
ATCTGTTTCTTGATGAGGTTGAGGGGGGAGGAGAAGGCATATTCTTCAACGAGAAAGACTCGCTTATCTTGACCATTACGGGCTTTGATGCATCACTCCTATCCAAAGGTCTGACGCTGGAGATCTTTCCAATCAAGTTCCAAGGGGTAGGTTTCGCTCGTGATTCTTTTCAACTTACCGGCACTTTGAAGAGTCTTCCCGAGACGGAGGAGATGCCCGAACCGGCCAGCCTGTTGCTCTTCGGCACCGGCCTGCTTGGCCTCGGTGTCTTCGCCCGGCGGCGGCGGAGGTTCGCGGCATAACCCTTCGTTACTCGGCACAAGGCAAATCGGCCCGCCCCCCCGGCGCGGGCCGTTTTCCCTGTTTAAGACACCACGCTCCCGACGCCATCATGTGGCGGGCAAGGCGTAACCCACGATCTACTTTTGTGTGGGCTCCCAGGGCGGCACCGAACACGAATCGACGCTGAACAGGGGCTGGAACCGGCGGCTGGCGGCTCCAAAGGGCTGGCGGTAGCGGTGGCGGCGGAAAATGCCGTTGGTGGTCTCGATGGTGCCGCGCTGCCAGGGCGAGTGGGGATCGCGGAAGAAGGCCTCGGTCGCCAGCGCCGCGGTCAGGTTTCGATGCGGAGCGAACTCGGCGCCGGTGTCGAACGAGATGGTTTTCCGCGCTTCCGGCGGCAAGGCTCCGAGAACCGCCTGCAACGTCTCTCCGGTCTTGATTGGCGTTTTGGTCTACAAGGGGGCGGCAAAGGTAAAGCGGGTCTTCCGCTCGCGCAGTGCGAGGAGGTTGCCGCGCTGGGCGCGGAACCGCATGAGGTCGCCTTGCCAATGCCCAAATTCCCAATGCCCGAATTCCTCGCGGTCCTCAACCGCCTCGGGACGCGCGTGGATGGATCGCCGCCCCGGGATCGGCTCTCACGGCGCCGTTTGAAGTCACGCCGCCCGCGTGTCGCCTTGGCCCTGGGCAGGAAACGGTGAAGCTTCTCGGGTTTCACACGGGGCCGATAGATGAAGCGGTAGATTGTCTCGGTGGCGACGGTGGGTTCTGTCCATCGAGCTTGAGCCTGCCTGCGATCTGCTCCGGCGACCCTCCCATCGCAAGGCGGTCGCGGAGGTAAGAACGCAGCGGGCCCGGGCGCTCGATCGGCGACAAGCGCCGACGCCTGGACAGCGCAATGCGGTCCGCCGAACCGGGCTTGTAGCCGCCCCTCGGCGGCGAATCGCGCGCCAATTCCCGGCTGATCGTCGATGCCGAACGGCCCATCATGCCACCGATCTCCCGAAGAGACACACCGGCCCCGCGCGGCCGGTAAATCTCGTGACGCTCGTCAATATCGAGTTGGTCATAGGTCTTTCCCCTCGCAACTCCGGGCCATGCCGGTGTTGCGCTTGGAATGAGAATTTAGCCGGGACCAGCACCCGCTAAGTAATAACACTTATAATTCAAAAAACGATTAAATATAAAATCGATAAAATTTAAATTAAGTTGGGAATTTCACTTAACAGAAAATTAAAAGGCACCGGGTATTAAATAATTCAGAGTTGTTCGTTTCGTTTTCGTTTCGTTCAGGAGAATCCAGAAATGAGGGAATTGTACCTGCGACTGGGACTCGCCGTCCTTGCCGCGTTGACTTTCGCGCCGGTTTCGGTCGACAGGGCCGTGGCGGCGGAACATCAGAATGTGCCTGTGATCATGGTCCAGGGCGAGGTCACGGTCGTACACATCGACTATTTCGAGCAAGGCCGGTCGAAAACCTCCTATTACCTTCGCGATCTCGCATCGAACACCGTTTTCCAACTGCAATTCGAGCGCCAGCCGCCCGCTACGCTGAAGACCGGCGACAAGGTCACGGTCAGGGGCCGCGCCGTCGGGCGCAAGCTGTGGGTCGGCGAAATCGCCTCCGGGGTGCAACAGGACGGCGGCGCGGCGGAGCAAACCCAAGAGGCCGGGACCGTCGCCGCCGCCGCCGGCGAACGGCGTGCGCTGCTGATGGTCATCAACATGACCACGGCGCCGGGTTACTACGGCGAAACGACCGCCCAGGAGGGCGCCGGGGCCCTGTTCACCGACGGCTACTCGGTCGACAGCGTGTATCGCCAGAGCTCCTTCGGCCAGCTTGCCTTCCCCGGCGACCGGCCCACCGACGTGATCATCCTCGACGGCATCCCGTATAACGCCGGCTGTCCATTCTACACCATTGCCCGCGACGCCGATGCCGCGGCCGTGGCCGCGGGCATCGATCTTGCGCCCTACCAACACAAGGTCTACCTGGTTCCCCCCGCTTCGATCTCGGACTGCAACTGGATTGCCCTTGGCGAGCTCGGCTCCTTTGGCAGCACGTCGCCCAGGCGCTCCTGGAGCACCCGCAACAAAGCGGTGGTCCACGCCCACGAGATCGGCCACAACCTGGCTTGGCATCACGCCGCCACCGATCCCGACAACGACGGCACCGCCAACTCCGAGTACGGCGATATATCGGACGTGATGGGGTATTGCTGCTACACGCGCAAGTTCAACGCCCCCCATATGGACCAGATCGGCTGGTTCGACGGCATGCCGGGAACGGTGGTCGACGTCACGGCGGGCGGTGACTACACCATCGCGGTGCTGGGCAGCGACCCGAACCTGAGCAGCGACCCCCAGGTGCTGCGTATCGACCGCCTCGATTCGGTCAACGATTACTACCTCTCCTACCGCCAACCCATCGGGCTGGACGCGGCCATCAGCGCCACCTACACGAGCGGAGTCAACATTCACCACGCCAATCCGTCGGGCATCTGGTCGTACTTCATCGACGCCCTTGCCAACGGCGAATCCTTCGTCGACGCGGCGAACGGACTCACCATCACCCAGACCGCCAAGGGCGCCGATTTCGTCACCGTCAACATTTCCTTCGGCGGCTGCGTGCGTCAGGCGCCGTCCCTCGCCCTCGGCCCATCGACGCTACTGGTATCGGATACCGGCGGCGCGGCGCCGATCTATAACGCCACCCTCACCAACAACGACTCCCAGGGTTGCGACGACGGATACTACGGCCTCAGCCCCGATTCCGGCCTCCTGAGCAGCACCGTCACGCCCAACGGCGGCACCGTCGCGCCGGGCCAGGAGCTGCAGGGGACGCTGACGGTCGACGTCGCCGGCGCCGCCGACGGCGTCTACACCCTGTGGCTGACCGCCACCGACAGCGACGTCAGCGCCTCCGCGAACTTGCGGATTGACACCACGGCGCCGCTGGCGCCGAGCGACGTCGGGACGGCGAAGAAGAAGGTCAACGGCGTTCTATCGGTGCGCATCTCGTGGAGCGCCGCCGCCGATGTCGAGCCGGGCTCGGGCGTTGTTTCCTACCGCGTCTGGCGCGATGGCGCCGCGGTCGGCGTGACCTCGAACCTGAACTACACCGATGGCGCGGCGCCGGTCGACGGAACCTATGTCTACACGGTGACGGCGATCGATCGGGCCGGTTATGAATCCCCGCCCAGCGCCGATGCCGCCTATCCGCCGGCGGGCGGCGGCAAGGGCAAGGGCAAGGGCAAGGGCAAGGGCGGCGGCAAACCGCCGAAGTGATCGACGCGAAAGCATGCTGATCGATCCGTCGATAGGGAAACGCAAGTGAAGGCGGATTGCGGCCTGCCGCACCGATTTCGGGCCGGTTTCATGGTGCGACGCCTTTCGTGCCATGATCGTCGGCAACCGCGAGGAGTCACCAGGGGAATCTCGGTCGAATGGGCCGCAATCGGAGCGCGGCCTCCATTCGGCGCGAAGGAACCCCCTGTCCTGTGCACCTTCGCCTTTTGCCCGCCGCCTTAAAACCCATGTTGGGTGATGAATAATGCCCCCATGGGATAAAGGGCCAATGCTCCACCGTGGATCGAAGCAACCGAACTTCGGTCGAGAAAACAATAGAGGCACGCAATCACAGCGTCCTCGGTTTCGCAATGCCGAGGCGTAGAAGGTTGGTTTGAGCGCAAACGCAACTAGGTCGTGGACTCATAAAATGGCTAAGGTATTGACACTTAGCATGTTTTCGCGAAACTGGCATCCCTCCGGATTCGTTTTAACCCATTGACTTATAGTTAGTTTCCGAATTAATGAGCGCATGACCTAGTACATGATCCGCTCGCCCGCCTGCCGAAGTCGTACGGAGGGCAGGCGTGGAATTGCGGCGGTCCGCCTCGGGCGGCCGGAGCCGCTTCGGCGTGGCAAAGGCCCGCTCCCCTGAGCGGCCACCCACGGGATCGCAGGCCACATGGTTGGCCGGGCGGGGGGAGCGGGATGGGTCGGCTAATCGGATGACGCCCTAGCATTTGGTGGCGGGCATCCCCTCGATCGCGGTCGTAAGCATTCTCCAATGGCACAATATCGTCCCTCCCAGATAGCTGACCGATTGCACTTCGATCGGGTTGGATGGGGCTTTGCAACGGTTCTCCAGGGGCCGGCGCCGACGGCTTGTGGCCGGCGACTCCAAGGGGTCGGCGGTATAGCGGTGGCGACGGCGAATGCCAGCCAAAAAGGTCGCTTGCCGCGGAGGCCTCTTTGGAGTGGCGCGCCTGGCAATTCTCGACACCCCTTTTGGCTGGCGCCTTATGACCCCCATATATTGGGAAAAAGCGTGACAACCCTACTACATTATGATATTGAGGCGCATAATTTTGGCGCCGAGCCTTAAGAAGACCGCTATCCGACAGGCCTATTAGGAATTTGTTAATGAATTCCTGAGTAGAGTTCTTGGCAATGTAATCCGTGCCAACGGGTGAGCGATGTTCACTTCCAAGCGTCTTGGCGTCCCGAGAAATCTACTTCCCGACAGAGTCGCGCCTTGTCCAGATGCTCGGCCTTTGCTCGACTTTCCACCGGAGAAGGTCTGGCTATCGGAGA
>JADFJG010000060.1 GCA_022566265.1 Pseudomonadota bacterium
GGCCAAGGATCCGGAGTTGAAGAGCGCCCGCGGCGAGGCGGTACGGGTCCTGCTTTATCTGTTCGAGCGCGACTCCGCCGTCGGTTACGTGCGCTCGGGCTGATCAGATCTTTTTTTGTCTTTCGCGGAGGATATCGAGGTCTTCATAGGCCTTGGCCGAGGTCTGGGGAACCTCCTGAATCTCCAGCGGCCGCCGGTCGGGCGGGGTGACGATGCCGCCCGACATCACCATCTTGATGCCCTCCTCCACCGTCATATCGAGGATCAGCACGTCCTCCCTGGGCACGAACAGGAGGAAACCCGAGGTCGGATTGGGCGTCGTCGGCAGGAAGACGTTGAGCACTTCCTCCTCGGTCAGGTGCTGCACCTCGCCTTCGGTCATGCCGGTCAGGAAGCCGAGCGCCCAGATGCCGCGGCGGGGATATTCGATCATCACCACCTGGCGGAAGGCGTTGGACTTGTGCGACAGCACGGTTTCGAACACCTGCTTGATGGTGGCGTAGATGCTGCGCACGATCGGCATCTGGGCGAGGACGCGCTCGCCGGACCGAAGGAACCACCGTCCCAGCAGGCCGGCGGCGGCGAAGCCGATGACGATCAGCACGACGAGCATGATAACCAGGCCAAGGCCCGGAATGGAGAACGGCAGGTAGGTTTCCGGGTTGTATTTGACCGGAATCAGCGGCGTGATCTTGCTGTCGACGAAATCGATGAAGATCCATGAGATGTAGAGCGTGATGCTGATCGGCGCCGTCACCAGGATGCCGGCCAGAAGATAGTTCCTGAGCCGCGCCATCATCCTGCCCCACACCGTCCGGTGGGGGTTCTTCTTGTCTTTCCGGCCGGGGTTGTCCGGCCCGCCGAAATCCGGTGTATCAGGCGCCATGGCAAGGGTTGTCCGAAATAATAATGCCGTAACTCATTAAGATATCTAGCTGGTTAGTCTTAGCACGTTCTTGAGCCAATCACGATTCACCAGATTCGCCGCGCCAGGGCGGCTTAGCGGCCGATGTGACGAATGTTTCGGGGAGTGGCGCTGGCGCGCCGGTTAGTTCATCGACCGGCGGGATTTGTAGACCCCGTCCCGGAACCCATCGAAATAGAGATCGAGCTCCGGATGGCTGATCGGTTCGCCGTCGAGGTCGGGCTCGATATTCTGTTCGGCGACGTAGGTCTGGTGCACGGCGCCGTGGACCAGCACCTGGTACCAGGGCTCGTGCTTGGGCGGCTGGCTGCGCGCTATGGTGTCATACCACTCGTCGGTACCCTGATAGGTGGGATCGACGTCGATGACGACGCCCCGGTAATCGAACAGCTTGTGGTGGATCAACTGGCCGACCCGGAAACGGGCGCGGTAGGTAACCGTCATATGTTCGTCCCCGAAGATACCGTCATGGCTTTCACGCAGCCAGGCGTCGTTGTCCGCTCAACCATCCCCGCCGACCGGCTCAAGAATACTCTTACCCGGAGACCCCGATCAACGGTGTTGGCCCTAATGCGGGCCCGGAAGGAATATAAATACGATGTAAGCAGAATCGGATCGGAATTCCACCTGTCGGCGACGCCGCGACCGGCGATTCCGCCCCGGCGTTAACCATATGTTTAGGGCCGCGCCTTATTGGCTTGCGATGATCGCGTCGGTAAAGGACGATGACAAGCCTCCGCTCCGATGGCGCCCCGACCGAGACCGGCGCGGCGCTTTCGACCGGCAACCGGTGAGCAAGACCCATGGCCCAGGCACTCGCCAACACTCCGCTGCCCGGCGAGGCGGCGATACCGGCCGCCAAGCCCAGCGCTTCCGTCGGCACCCCCGCCCTGGTGCGGGACATCGCCCCGCGTCGGCGGGTGGCGCCGGACAAGCGAACCTGGAACGTTCAATACGTTTTCCAGGACGACAGGGGCAAGACCAGGCTCAGCATCATCACCGTCACCGCGCCGAGCTACGAGGCCGCCAAGGCCTACGCCGTCGAACATGCGCCGGGCAAGGAGTTCATCCTCTCGCTCCACCCGGAATCGGGGGAACAGTTTCTCGGCCAGGTGAGGCACATGGCCTTGGCGCTCAGCGGCAAGTAGAGAAGCCACCGCGTCCCCTGGGCGTCCAATCGCCCGCATTAATACGATGTTCAATCCTTACCGCTAGGTTGGCGGCATGGACGAAACACACCGGATTGACGGCCCCGCCGTCAGCGGCGAGACCGGCGCCGCGACGGCTTGCCAGGCGAAACGGCGGGTCTGCGCGCCCGTGCGCTATGGCCTGATCGCTTTTGGCTGGGTGAATATCGGGCTCGGCGTGGTGGGGATGTTCCTGCCGGTGATGCCGACCACGGTATTCCTGCTGATCGCCTTGTGGGCATTTTCCCGAAGCTCCCAGCGTTTCCACCACTGGCTCTATACCCACCCGACCCTCGGGCGCACCCTCCGGGATTGGCATAGCCACGGGGTGATTCCGCTGCGCGTCAAGATTCTGGCCGTCTCGATGATGACCGTCAGTCTGTCTTACGTCACCCTGTTCCTGGCCGAGGGCTGGACGCTGCCCCTGCTGCTTGGGGCGGTGCTGGGCGCTGTTGCCGCCTTCATCCTCAGCCGGCCGAGCCGCCCGGCGCCGCTTGGGGCCTCGCCCCGTCAATAATTCCCGGTCCCGGACCGCTGTTTGCCGGACAGCGGCGCGTTAGAATTTGACGCCGACGAAGCCCAACACCACCCAGTTGCGGAACTCGATATCGGCGCCGAACAGATTGGCGTCCATCAGGAAATAGCGGCCGTTGACGCCGAGATACCAGCTGCCGCCAATATCGACATCCATACCGCCAAACAACTGTCCGGCGATGGCCGTGTCGCTATCGCTGGCTGAACCGGTGGCGCTAAAGGTTTGCCCCCCGACGGTCACGGTCGCCGCCGCCGTCAAGTCGGCATTGGCGTGGCCCAGCCCGATACCGCCGCCGATATAGGGATGACCGATGCCAGAATTTTTCCGGATCGCGGCGTTGACCATCACGGCGTCGATGGTCGGCTCGATATCGAGGGTGCCCGTAAGGGTGGCGCCAAGGAACGTCGTCGATCCCGATGCGTGGAAGTCGGAATCCTGAAGCCGCAAATACTCCAAGCCCAAAGACAGGTGGTTCCATCCTACATGGTCGACCCAGCCCCCGGCGGAAATGGCGATGCCGGTATCGGTATCCAGCGACCCCGATTCACCGGCGAATTCGATATCGGGGTCACCACCATGGATGCCAACGCCGACCTCGAGCCGGAAGGTGTCGACGGCGAGGGCCGATCCCGGAAACATCATGACAAGCAAGCCCACCAAGGTCACGGCCGTCAACAGTCTCGGCCGCCCTGTTAGATAACTCATCCTTTACCCCCTCTGTGCGTGCCGTTGTATCCAAAATACAATCTAAGCCAGTAGTTGCTTTTTATTTAAACTGATACTCTATGTTGTGCAATAAAAAGGTTGTTCTAATTCTCTGACAATTGCCCAAGACGTGTAGTGTCCCGGCCCCTTGGAGCAAGGGCCGGAACCGGCACTTATCGGTCGCCGGAAAGCCCTGGATTGCGGGGCTTAAGCGGAAATAAACCACTTGATTCTATGATTTTCAGGGACATGTAGGTCATGCCCGGGAGGGCGAGCCATGCTGATGCAGATATCCGCGCCGGCCCTGGAAACCAGGACGGTGAGCATTCTCGGCGCCGCTTGCGGACGCGGCGCCCGGGACGAACGCTGCCAGCACGGACCCAGGGTGTTGCGCCAGGGCGGACTGATTGCCCGGCTGAGGCACGAAGGCATCGACGCCATCTGGGGGGGTACCCTGCCGGCGCCCTCCGGTGAGACCGGTATTCCCGCGTTGCAGGCCGTCTCCGGTCTCTGCAAGCGCCTCGGCGCGCGGGTCGACGATCTGGTGGCCGAGGAGGGTTTTTTCGCCGTGCTCGGCGGCGATCACGCTTGCGCCGTTGGTACCTGGAGCGGCGCCGCCAGGGGCTTGAGCGACCGCGGTCCCTTGGGCCTGATATGGCTCGACGCCCACATGGACGCCCATCTGCCCGAAACCAGTCCCAGCGGCACCCTCCACGGCATGCCGGTGGCCTGTCTGCTGGGCCATGGCGAGGATGCGTTGACTTCACTCGCCGGGCGCGGTCCGGCCTTGCGGCCCGAGCACATCTGCCTCATCGGCGTGCGCAGCTTCGAGGACGATGAAGCGGTGTTCCTCGGGCGCCTCGGCGCGCGGGTGATCTTCATGGAAGAAGTCGTCCGCCGGGGACTCGACGCGGTGATGGAAGAGGCGCTCGGCATCGCCGTCACCGGGACGGCGGGATTCGGCGTCTCCATCGACCTCGACGCGCTCGACCCGACCGAGGCGCCCGGCATCGGCAGCCCGGTCCCCCATGGCTTGCGCGCCGATGCGTTGATCTCGGCCCTGGAGGGCCTTCGTCGGCGAAGCGGCTTCATCGGTATCGAGATAGCCGAGTTCAACCCGGCGCTCGATGGCAACGGCGTTACCGCCGGCCTCATCAATGATCTGTTGATCGCGTCCATTCCCGGCGGGCCGACGCCATGACCAGCCCCATCGAGCTGGAAGAAATTTACGGCGCGGCGAACTACGAACCGCTGCCCGTGGTGCTGGTGCGCGGCAAAGGCGTCTATCTGTGGGACGACGAAGGGCGCCGTTACCTCGACATGATGGGGGCCTATTCCGCCGTCAGCCACGGACACTGCCATCCCCGGCTGGTCCGCGCGCTGACGGAACAAGCCGCCAAGCTCGGCGTCGTCTCCCGGGCCTTCTATACCGATTTGCTCGGCCCCTTCCTGAAGCGTGCTTGCGAGCTTACCGGCCTCGACGCGGCCTTGCCCATGAACACCGGCGCCGAGGCGGTGGAGACGGCGCTTAAGGCGGCGCGCAAATGGGCCTATGCGGTCAAGGGGGTGGCGTCGGGCAAGGCCGAGATCATCGTTTGTGACGGCAATTTCCACGGCCGCACCATCGCCATCGTCGGCATGTCCTCCCACCACCAGTACAAGGACGGTTTCGGCCCGTTTCCGCCAGGATTCAGGCGCATCCCCTTCGGCGATATCGCCGCGCTGGAGGCCGCGATCACGCCCCACACCGCCGCCTTCCTGGTCGAACCGATCCAGGGCGAAGGCGGCATCGTGGTGCCCCCGCATGGCTATCTCGCTTCATGCGCCGAGCTCTGCCGAAAACACAATGTGCTGCTGATCTGCGACGAGGTGCAGTCGGGCCTCGGGCGCACCGGCAAGCTCCTGGCATGCGAACATGAGGGCGTCAGGCCCGACGGTCTGACATTGGGCAAGGCGCTCGGCGGCGGGCTGGTGCCGGTGTCCCTCTTTCTCGCCCGCCGGGACGTGATGGACGTGTTCACGCCCGGCGATCACGGTTCCACCTTCGGCGGCAATCCCATCGCCTGCGCCGTCGGGCTCGAGGCCCTCAACACGCTCATCGACGAAGGTCTGATCGAGGCGGCGGCGGAACTCGGTCCCTATCTGGCGGACCGACTCAGCGCGCTCGGCTCGCCCCTGGTCAGCGATATCCGTGGACGGGGTCTTTTCATCGGCATGGAGCTTCACCCCGAAAAGGCGGTGGCGGCGGATGTCTGCAAGCGTCTCATGGCCAGGGGCGTTCTCACCAGGGAGACCAACCGCAATGTGGTGCGTTTCGCGCCGCCCCTGGTCATTACCCGCGAGGAAATCGACCGGGCCGTCGAACGGATCGGGCAGACACTGGGCGAGATGGGCGAGGTCGTTGCCGGCCCCGGGGCCCCCGCCCTGGCGCCGGCCTGATACCTGCCCGCTGATTTCCACATTATACCGGCGAGCCCATGACCGGGCTCGCCTCTTGTTCCCTCAAGCGCCGGGCGCGGGCATCCGCCCGCTTGGCTTTCCTCGCTTCGCCGCGGGCGCGCGTTCGCGCTTGCCAGCGAGCCGATGAAGGTCTTCATCGGCTCGCTGGTATTACTCGATGCCCGCTATCGGCCTTGCTGCCGGGCGCAAGCGGTATCAATCCTCTTCGCGTTCGGACAGTAAGCGATAGGCGGCGCGCCATAGGATCAGCATGTCGATGAGGCCGGCGGCGCCGAGATCGACATGGGCGAGGCTGTCGACCACATAGAGCGCCGCCTGCCCTTCGGGCGCCGCCGCCGCCAGGGCCTTGCTCTCGCTATAGGGAATGATGGCGTCGTCGCGGCCATGGACCAGGATCAGCCGCGCCTGGAGCTTCGACAGGTCCTGGCGCTTGAGGTCGAGCGCCGCGATGTCGGCCCGCACCCCTTCGGGCAGGGCGGCGATCAGGGCCGGCACCCGGTCGGGATCGGAGTTGGCGAGCAAGGCGTACACCGACCGGCCCTCGGCGCCGAGCGCCGCCACCAGGTCGGTGATATCGGCCTCGAGGTTCGCCATCTTGCGCTCGGCCATGCGTTCGAGGACGGCGCCGTCGCCGGGGTCGCCAAGACGCCCGGCATTGCTTTTGACGAACACCCACTTGCCGTAGGCGTTGGGCGTGCGATGAAGCCACGGCTCATTCGGCCCGTCGCGGTAATAGCCGGTGGTGAAGAAGGTGAGCACCGCTTCTGAGTCGTAATAGCCGCCGATGATGAAGACGAAACGCACCCGCCGCCTGGTGTCCGGCCTAAGCGCCGCCAGCAACGCCGGACCGGCGGCATAGGAGATGGCGATGAGACCGACCGTCGCCGGTTCGCCCCGGCCGCCCGCCGGATCCTCGCCCGCGGGATAATCGCCCGCTAGATAATGAATAGCGTCGGCGATGGCGACGGCGTCCGCCGGGCCCACCCTGAGCGCCCGCAGGTTTTCGATGTCCGGCACCAGCACGGTGAAGCGCGCCCGCGCAAGGGTGTTGGCCAACGCCACCAGCCGGGGGTCGTCCTTGCCGGCGCGGGCGATGCCCGGCACCAGCACCAGCGCCGCCCTGGCGTCCTCGCCGGGCCGGTAGAGATCGCCCCGGCGCCGACGCCCCGCGACTTCATAGGCGACGGGGCCCCTTCGGGGTTGGGGCGTGATGCGCTTGAGGCGGCTGGGTTTCGGGCCGGCGGCGATATCGCCGAGCACCTCGGCCGCCTCGATGGCGCGCCAGGGAGCGCAGCCGGCCGCGCCCGCGACCGCGAGGCCCAGAACCGCGAGCGCCGTCAGCCAGTACACCCACCCCCTGAACCGCGCCCTCATGTGTCCTCCTCCGCCGAGGGTCCCGCCAGCCTACTTCGCCCGCGCCGGCGGCTGTTTTGGTCTGGCCGGCGCCGGCGCTTGCCTTGCCATGCCCGGCGCGCCGATAAGGCCGCCCGTCTCCTTGCCGTTGAGCAAAACCTTGCCGTCCCGCTCCAGCGTAAGCCGGTAACGCCGGATCGGCGCGCCGGTCTCATCCGTGGCGGACTCGCCGAAGGAGCCGAAGATCCCGACGAAGGGCGCCATCCCGGCCACTCCCAACTTCTTGGGCGATCTTGCCATGGATTTCCGCAGGGCATCGAGGCCACGGACCGTTACGGTCAACTCACCGGTGGCCCGCTTGACCGCCGCCCGATCGGCCGTCACCCGGCCGTTCGCCTTGATCAGGAAGTCCGGCGCCTCGAACCTCAAACTGTTCAACCGGAACTCGCTCCCCGCCGCCAGCAACGCCGCCTCGACGCGGTCGTCGAGCAGGGTCTCCGCCAGTTTGGGGTCCGTCACCGACGCCTCGACCGCATCGAGCAGGGCCCGCAACAGGGCATCGTTGGGCAGGCGGCGGGCGGTGACATCGATGGTCATGCCGACGGGCGCCAATAGCCTGCCGGCGCCCTCGGTTTCGGAGACGACAAGCAGGCCGTGTTGGTAGATGAGGTTGACGTTCGAGAATTTTTTATCGAGATCGTTA
This sequence comes from Pseudomonadota bacterium, assembly GCA_022566265.1. Lineage (GTDB taxonomy): Bacteria > Pseudomonadota > Alphaproteobacteria > SMXQ01 > SMXQ01 > JACZQV01. The sequence goes on from JADFJG010000060.1 coordinate 7,869, forward strand.
AGCGCGATACGGATATGGAGTCGCTTGAGGCGGGACATCGGCGCGCCCGGCATTTTGGAATAGGTGACGTCGGTGACGCGGATCTCGGACGAGGCGTCGGCGAAGAGATGCCGCATGGTGCGCAACAGCTTCGATAACGCGGCCGCCTCGGCCCTGGTCAGCCGCTGCTCCTTGGCCTTGGCCTTGCCCTTGCGGGCCCTGGCAAGGGGCGCCAAGGTCGCGTTCATCTCGCGGACCAAACGGGATTGGTCGCCGAGCCTCAAGTCCCGGCTGTCGGTGCGCATCTCGACCGAGCCGACATGGACACGCCCCTTGCCGGCGATGCCGGAAATCTCGATATTCTTCATGACGACGTCGAAGGGACCGCTCCAGGCGCCCGGCGAGGTCTCGGTAAAGTCGGCCTTTATCGCCAGATTGGCGATCTTCCATCCCGGCCGGCCGGCAGGCGGCACCCCACGGATATCGGCGTAGGCGCCGTCGATCTCGATGAAGGACTCCAACTCGGGCGCCCAAATGCCGTCGAATCTCTGCTTGGCGATGTGGATGGCGGTGGTCTTACCGCCGCTGTCGCGAACACTCATCTTCTTCGGCAGGACCAATCGCACCCGGTAGCGGCCGTCGGGGCGGGGCCGGGCGGTGATCCTGACGTCGCCGATATCGATGGCGCCCTGCCCGGCCTCGGGGCCGGCGATGGCGACGCCGGGGACGAGGATATGAAAGGCGCCGTCCCGCTCGGTGACGGCGATGGCGCCGCCGCGCTTGAAGGGCCAGTCGACGCCGTCGAGGGCGTCGGTGAGGACGGCCTGGATTTTGACCGCCTCGGGTGTTGCGGCCGCAAGACCGCCGCCGGGCGCCGGCGCGAATGACAACAACGCCGCCGCCATGGCGATGATGGCAAAGGCCCGCCGCCGGCGCTTGGGCGCGATCACCTCACCAACGCTCTCAGCCGGCCTCTTCATTGGCGAAGAACTCATGCGCCACGCGAGTGCCGTCGAGCCCGGCCGGCATGCCGGCATAGATCGCGACCTGGAGGAAGATCTCCAGGATCTCTTCCTTGGTGACGCCGTTGTTTATCGCGCCGCGAAGGTGAAGCTTGATCTCGTGGGGACGGTTGAGCGCGGCGAGCATCGCCAGGTTGATGATGCTCCTGGTCTTGCGTGAAAGCCCCGGGCGCGTCCATATCGCGCCCCAGCAGCACGTCGTCACCAGTTCCTGGAACGGGCGGGTGAAGTCATCGGCGTTGGCGATCGAACGGTCGACATGCTCGGCGCCGAGCACCTCGCGGCGAACGGCCAGTCCTTCCTCGTACATTCCCTTGTCCATGTTCGTATCCTCCTATTGGTTTTGCGTCGTCGTCCGCTCGCCGGCATCCGCCGGCCGACGCGCCGGGATGTCGAACTCAAACAGCGCGCGGAGGTATATCAGGTAGGTGAGCGTGGTGGTTGCCCAGGCCCGGACCTCCCGAGGGGCGACGGTAAGCGCCTAAATCACGCGCGGGCGGGGGGCACAAGGCCCGCCCCCCGCGCCGGCGCTCACTTGGCCGAGTACTTGATCCAGAAATCGCGGATCTTCGGTCCCTCGCTCCACAGGTAGTCAGGATCGGCAACCCAGCCCTTCATCTGGTGCCAGACCTCGCCACCCTCGGGTAGGGGCATGTCGCTCCTGGGACTGATGTTGCCCGGTACGAAGAACGGCGCAAATCCTTGCAGGAGCTTCAGGCTCTTTCCCTTGGTGTAGGGAGGCTCCAACTTGGTGTCCTTGTTGATCTTGGTGCTGCCGAGAATGTAGGCGACCATGAGTTTGGCGGCATTCGGATGGGGCGCCTGGCGGGCGATACCCAAATAGTTCAGGTAGGTGAGCCTGCCCACCGGCTCCAATTTAACGAACGCCCGCAGGACGTAGCCCTTTCTCTTGTTGTAGCCGAGCCGGCTCATGTTATCGAACGAGATAAAGGGCCGCTTGAGGCCCTTCTTGCCGACCGCCGCGCTCATCTTCGATCCCGACTTGAAGATCACGACATCATTCTTCAGGAGGCGATACCAAAACTCGTAGCCTGCATTGGCAATGCCCTTCGAGAGTTTGATCGGCTTGCCGGTATGGAGCTTGTACGCCGCCGCCATCTTGTCCGCATTCTGGACGATGATCGCAACGCCCAGGAAGGTGGTCAGTGAATTAGGCGGGTTCTTCATGGCGATCCGGCCCCGCCACTTGGGTTCGGTGAATTCCCAGATGTTGTTGACCGGCGCCTTGTCGGGATGGGCCTCGCCATTATACATGAACGCCATGGCGCCAATCGAACGCGGCAATAACGGATCGCGGAATTTTTTGGGAATGCGGTTTAGGTACGCATTGGGAACGTAGTTGATGATGCGGTTCTTGTTCAGAAGTTCAGGAATGACCTGGTCGCCGGCGGTGGTCACGATATCGACGCTGTAAATGCCCGCCGATTGTTCGCGGATGGTCTTTTCGACCGACTGAACCGAGCCCAAGTCGTAGCCTTTCACCTTGATTCCCGGATACTTCTTCATGAAGGACTTGCCGATCTTCGAGATGCGCGAGGTTGAGGAGTAGACGATGACCTCGCCCTCCTCCGTCGCCTTGCGCACGATCGCGTCCCAGTCCTCCTTCTTGGGTTGATAGGGACCGAGTTGGGCCTTTTTTAGCCACGCCTCCATTTCCGCCGGGTAGTTTGACTTCGCGGCCGCGGTTCCCGCGGCGGCCCCGATAGTGATTGAGACCGCGACGCAAGCGGTCACAAGATGATGTAGCGTTCGTTTCATGGTTTCCTCCTGTCCACTGCTATTTATTATGATGCTGGCTGTGCGCAGCCCTCTTCCAAGGCCACCCAGCCTCGATTCGTGGCCCTTCTGCCGTTGGCTGCATCATGATGGATCATCCCTCTGCCAACAACAGGTTTCGCCCGGTCTCGGGGCCGTAGAGATTCATCTCCTCGGCCTCGAACCACAGCCACGGGGGCGAACCCCCAGCTGTTCCTCCCTATCGACCGGGTTCACTGCCCGTGATCCGGTCCCCAAAAGTGTCCGTTAGCTGCTTCGCAGTCCCGCCATGCTGGACTTTTCCGTGAGACGCCGCGCGAGCAGGCTGACCGAGATGATCATCAACACCAGGATCAGCGTGACGGCGCCCGAATGCTGGGTCTGATCCTGCTCATGGTAGCCGAAGATGAGTCCCGACATCACCTGTGTCGAGGGCGTAACCAACAGAATGATGAGCGACAATTCCCGCGCTGCGCTGATAAAGGTCAGAACCATTCCCGCGGTTAGACCGCTCGTCGACATCGGAACGATGATCTTCGTCATGCGCTTGATCCAGCCGATGCCCTGGACGCGCGCGGCCTCCTCGAGGGATTTGTCGATCTGGTGAATCGCGGCGATGCCGGTGCGCGACGTGAAGGGCAGGTTCTTGACGATTGTGATCAGCACCAACAGCGCGAAGGTTCCGTAGAGCGGCGGCAGCGGCCCTAACGAGGTGGAGAACATTCCCAGGTAAATGGCGCCCAGCGCGATCGACGGGAAAATGTAGGGGGCGAAGGCGATCCCCTCCAGCCACCGCGACACCAGGGTTCCACGGGCCCGCACGACGGCGTAACCGACCAACAGGCCGAGAAACCCGTTGAACAGGGCCGCCACCAACCCAAGCCGCAAACTGTTCCATAAGGCGGTTAGGATCTGGTCATTATGCAGCACCCCCGGATCGGCAAACTCGTTCTCGGCCAAATCCACGCCGATCCAATAGTGCAGGGTGAAGTTGTCGAGGCTGTAGACACCCGGCGTCAGCAAAAGCGATTCCCACGCCAGCAGGATCAAGGGCAAGATCACCACCGAGACGATGAAGGCCGCGACCAGGATACTGAGCGGCGTCCGCCAAACGCCGAGCTTGATCGGGCGCTGGCGGAAGCCCTTTCCAGTGACGGTGACGAAACTCTTTCGAATGCCGAGAATGCGCGTGTTCACATAGATGAACATCACCGCGATCACCACCAGGACCAGTGCAAGGACAAAGCCGTCGCCCCAGTTCCGGGAATTGAGCGAGGCGTAGATCTGGGTCGAAAACGTAAAAAACCGGACCGGCAGCCCGAGCAAGGCAGGCGTGCCGAAGGTGCCGAGGACACGGATGAAGGTCAGCACGATGGCGGAGCCGAGAGCCGGCAACAGAAGGGGAAACGTGATCTTTATCATCCGCTTGGAGCGGGAGAGCCCGCAGACGGCGCCCGCCTCCTCGAGCTCCGAATCCATGGTCATCAAGGCGCCGGACATCAAGAAAAAGGCGTAGGCGTAGTAGTGAAGCGCCAGGCAGATAATGATCGGCACCATGCCGTAGGACAGCCAGTCGGGCGCCTGGACGCCTAAGAAGTAACTGACCATCCCCTCGGCGCCGCCGATCCGGTCGTTCTTGAAGACAGTAAGCCAAGCCAGGGCCAGGACCCAGGACGGCATCATGTAGGGGACAATCACGAGCGGAGAGCAGAACCCCTTGAAACGAAGGTCCGTGCGCACGAACAGCCAAGCGAGCAAGGTGCCGACGGTCACCCCGAGGACGGTCACGCCGACGCCGATGGCCAAGCTGTTGAGGAGCGGCGTGAGGAAAAGCGCCGTCGTCAGGTCGCTGGCAAACACGCGCTCGAGATGGAACCAGGTAAACTCGCCTTCCTTGGCGTCCGGCCGGTAGGCGAGGTCGTAGCTCTGATAGGTGATCGCGTCCCTTATGATCTCGATCAGCGGGCCCAGAACCAAGGTGCCGAGGACAACCAGGAACACCCCGGCGAGAAGAAGCTCAGGACGGGTGGCCAGCCGATAAAAGGCAAAGGAGAAATCGGCCCGCATCGCAGCAGAGTTCAGTCGCATGGAAGCCAATCTACCCCTGATGTGATCCCGGATTATTTTAAGATATTATTACAGTTATAGAACAACGTATTGCAACTCGACGCCCCGAATGGCCGGATTGTCGGCGCCTCGACCGAGGGTTATAAAAACCGTTCCGACCGCGTGGAGAACGCCAGGCGGAACGGTCACACGGGCACCTGATTTCAAGGGGTTGGCCGGGGGCGGCGCTACTTCCGGGTCCAGCGTCCGGATTCGGTGAGGAACGGCGTGCCTCTCGGCGCCCTCTGCATGATCTGCTGGGCGAAGACGCGGCCGACCTGGCCGGCGGAGACGCGTTGCTCGGCGGCGCGCTGCTGATAGAGCCGCCGGCGCTTGGCGTTGACCTGGCTGACCAAGGCGCGGGCCTGGCCGGATGCCCCGCCCATCGCCTCGGCGTAGCCGTCGAAACGCTCGCCGACGGCGCCGCTGGCGCGCAGTTGATCCAGCGACTGGGCCCCGGCCGGCGTCGAGGCCAAGCCGACGATAAGGACCAGTGAGGCCAAAACTGCGAACCAAGATTTAGGCATTTCCCTCTCCCTAACGGCAATATCCAAAGGGGCGATAGTCAAACGGTCAGAAGGTGGGCGAACCGTCAGAAGATATCCGGGTTGGCCCCGATGTCTTGTTTCGCGCGCTCTTCCAGCTTGATGCGCACCTCGGCGTCGAGCTTGATGTTGAGGTTGATGGTAATCGGCTCCCTCGGCGCCTCGATCTTGACCGTCGGCTGACAGGCGGCGAGTAGGCCGCCAAGGAGGCACAGGGACATCACCCAACGCCAGGACATCGCTTGTCTGTTCGTCTCGCGCACCGACCTCATCCCTTCTGTTCGGCCACCAAGTGCATGGGCCGGCCCCGATAGTGCGATAAAGATCGGGGAGTGACAAGCGGGCTTTTGTCCCATCGCCCCCCTATCTTACCCCCCTATCTTACCAGCGTGCGGAACAGTGTGTCCTTGAGGCGGCCGCCCTTGCGGATCGCTTCGGTGATGGCGTCGAGATTGCCGGTGAGCCCGATGTTGAAGGCGAAGGGATGGCCGTCGAGGACGTCCGGATTGCGCCCGGCGAGGCGAAGCATGATCTCCGGGTCCCCCCTCGCCGGCTTCTTCACTCTCAGCGAAAGGCTGTCATAGCGGAAGTTCTGGAGCGCCCGCAGCAGCAGGGTCATGGGCTTGCCGCCGCTCATCAAGGCCGCCTCCGTCGCCTCGGAGCGGAAGCGCAACACTCCGGGACCGGTGGCGTCGAGCCGGCCGTCGCGGATGACCAGGCTATCGCCCGCGATGGTCAGCGGAATGACGCCGCTGATCCGGCCGCTTCCCGTCAGGCCTTCGACCTTGACCATGGCGAACAGTCGGGCGAGATCGAGTCGCTCGATCCGCAACTCCATGTCCTGGCTCGAACCGGCGGGATCGAAGACGAACCCGGCAATCGCGATCTCGCCGCCGGCGAAGCCGAAACTCGCGCGTTGGATCACCAGGCGCGGCGGGTCTCCCGCCATGACGCGGTAACTCAGCACCACGTCGTCCAGCGCTATCGCCGGGTCGACGCGCCTTAGGGTCAGCTTCTGCCCGGCCGGGGTCGAAGGCGGAAAAAGGCTGTCGAAGACGGCGCGGGTATTGAGCCCCTCGACCGAGACCCGATCGGTGGTGAAGGCGAGGTCGATCAACTCCACCACGGCGGTGCCGTTGAGGTCCTCCTCTGTCCAGGCGAAGCGCGCTTGCGCCGTGGCCTTGCCCGTCACCGAACGTAACGCCGCCAGCGCCGGCGATAGATCCCCCGGCTGCAGACCGTTCTCGGCGAAGGCGAGATCGGAGAAAACCACCAGCGCCTCGCCCCGGCCATCGTCGAGGCGGTGCCGCGCGCGGGCGGTGAAACTGCCCTTGCCGTTGGCGGTCACACCCTCGGCGTTCATCACCAGCGCGCCTTCGGAAAGGGTGATCCGGCCCTTCAGGCCGAGCGGCGCGAACATCGCCGGCCGGGCGAGATGGCTGAGCGTGCCCAAGGCGAAGCGGGCCTCCGTTAGCTTGCCGCCGGGGCCAAGCGCGACCATGGCGGTCAACCCTTCAAGCAAGATATCGTGGTCGGGAAGGGCGACGCGGGCGCCGTCGATGGTCACGCGGGCGCGATAACGCCCCTTGGGCGCGGTGGTGCCGTCGAAACGGATGGTCGCTTGGTCGGTGCGGAGGGTGAACACCTTGGCGCCGTCGCCGCCGAGGCGCGCCTCCAGGGCCTCTGGCACCAACACCAGGCGGTGGGAGAGCGCGAGGCTGCCGTCATCGCCCGGAGGACCGAGCACCAGGCTGGCGTCGGTCACTTTGACCCGCAACGGTTTGGCCAGACGCATCGAGCCGCCGTAGCCCAGCGTCTCGGCGCTGACGGTGCCGACGCCGATGAGCCGCACCTCGGTCTTGCCGCCGGCCATATGGACACCGATGGGGAGCCGCGCGCTGAGCTTGCCGGCGCGCATTTCGCCGGCCACCGCAAGCCCGAGATTGACCCACACGTCGCCGCGCAGCTTCACTTCGCCCGGCCGGATGAAGGCGACGCCGGTCATCCGCGCCTCGGTGATGCGCTGGCCGGCGACTTTGAGGCCGGTCAGCGCCAAGGTTATGCGCCCGATATTGGCCTTCACGATCGCCATGCCCCGGTCGAGGGTCAGATCGCCGGCGACGGTGATGCCGGCCCTGGCGCCGGCCTTGACGGTGGCATAGGCCGAGGCCTGGATTTTGATTTCGGCCCCGCCGGCCGTGGGCTTGAGGCGTAGCGAAAAGGGCTTGTCGGTCGAAGCCGGCAACACCAGCGTAAGATCGCGCCCGAGGACCCGGTGCAATACCGCCGGCACGCCGGCCGCCTTCAACAATTTTGGCGCCAGCCGCTTGATCCGCAGGCGTCCGTCGGTGGGCAGGCGCAGGGACAACACGCCGCCCTTGACCGCGGCGTCGAATTCGAAGCGCCCGGAGAGATCCCTCATCCCTCCAGGGTAGCGGACGCGAGCGAGATCGAGCTTGATGCCGCCGTCGAATTCGCCGCGCAGGAGCCATTTCACGAATTCACCCGGGCCCGAAGGCAACCCGGCCCGCCCCGGCACCCGCCCTTTCGCGCTGAGCGATAAGGTGGCGAGGCCGGCGGCGGGACGCGGCAGGGCGAGCATTTCCCAGATCGCGGCGCCCGCCGTCACCCGCGCGCCGAAATCGAGGTCGATCTCGGGCGCCGTCAGATAATTATCGACCGCCGCGCGCATGGTGACGACGAGGGCGCGGTCCGGCGTGCTGAGTTCGGCCTCGGCGGTGAACCGCTTGTCGGTGGCCTCGATCGTAAGCCTCGCCGATTCGAACCGGGCCTGTTGCAAGGCGACGTCGGAGAAGGCCAACGAGCCGCGAAGGGAATCCGGCAGCCCGTCACGGAGCGTGAAGTCGAGCTCCCCGGTTAGGCCGCCGAGCACGGCGCCCGGCAACTCCAGCGACCCGTCGTCGATCACCAGCTTGGCGGTGACGATGCGGCGGTCCCGCGCCGAGGCGCCGAGCAACCCGGTAATCTTGCCGAACGGCCCGTCGAGGCCGACGGAAAAAGTGGCCGACATCCGCCCACCCTCCTCCGGCCACGCCTCGCCCTCGAAGGTGAGTGTCAGCGGCCCCATCGGCGAGGCCGCCTCGATGCGCCCGCCGGTGACGGTAATCGGCGGCAATGGGACCCCTTCCCCGGCGGTCCCCTTGCCGGTCAGCAGCGGCTGCAGGCTACCGAGCAGCGGGCGCCCACCCGTCAGGTCGGCGGTGATCGCCGGGCGCACGATCGTCACGGCGCCGATCCGTCCATCCATCAGTCCCGAGAGATCGTAAGCGAGGATCAGGGCGTCGGCGCGAAACTCCCCTTCGGCGCCAAGGCTGATGCCGGTGATCCGGGCGCCGCCAAGCCCGACCTCGGCGACCTTGAGCTTCGCCGCCGGCACGCCCGCGGCGGCGAGGCGGGAGAGCAGCACTTTCTCGGCCACGTCGGTGCGGTAGGCGACGAGCGCGGCCCCGCCGCCGGCCAGGAGGGCAGTGAGAATCGCGGCGGTGATCGCGGCGCGGCGGATCATCTGTGGTTGTGTCTCCCAAGTTGGCGGGTGGTCGGGACGTAGTTTAGAACATGAAGGCGGGTGCTTGGCGCCATAATCGGGTAATCTCGCCTATTCTTGCTAGGTCGAGAGACCCTCGGCAAGGGTGTCGGTCGGGCGTTTAGAAATCATAGCGGAATCGCGGAATGCTCCTTCAACTCAGCACATGGCCAGAGGTCGAAAAGCACCTCGAGCGCGAGAGCGGCATCATCATCCCCATCGGCTCGACCGAGCAGCACGGGCCGAACGGCCTGATCGGCACCGACGCCATTTGCCCCGAGACCATCGCCGCCGGCGTCGGCGAGGAGTCCGGCGCCATGGTCGCGCCGACGCTGAATGTCGGCATGGCCCAGCACCACATGGCGTTCGCCGGCACGATGACGCTGCGTCCCTCGACGCTGATCGCCGTCATCAAGGACGTGGTGGATTCCCTGGCGCGGCACGGCTTCGACCGCTTCTATTTCCTCAACGGCCATGGCGGCAACATCGCCACCCTAAGCTCGGCCTTTTCCGAGATCCATACCGAGCGGAGCCTCCGAACCGGCGGCGCGATCGGCGCGGCGGTGCGCTGCAAGGTCGCCAACTGGTGGATGGGCCCCAAGGTCAAGACGCTGGCCAAGAAACTGTTCGGCAACGCCGAGGGCAGCCACGCGACGCCGTCGGAGGTCTCGCTCTCGTTTTACGCCCACCCGGAAGCGGTGAAGTCGGCGGAGATGAGCCCGAGGATCGCGCCGAGCGGCGGCTTTCACGGCGCCGAGGATTACCGGCGCCGCTTCCCCGACGGGCGCATCGGTTCCGATCCCACCCTTGCCAGCGTCGAGGCGGGAGAACGGCTTTACCTCGCGGCGCTGGGCGAGATCGCGGCGGATTACAAGGCCTTCCTCGCCGCCGATTAAGGGCGGGGAGCATCCTCCCTCCGGTCGGGCATGGAGATGACACAGGGTTAGCGACATGAAGGTCGTCATCACCGGAGGCTCGGGCTTCATCGGCTTGAACCTGGCGCGGGCGCTGATCGGGCGCGGCGTCCTCACCGGCCCGTCGGGTGCCGAGGAGGAGATCGACTCTATCGTGCTCTTCGACGCCGTGCCCCCGCCCGCCCTTCCGCCGGACCCGGACGGGCGGGTCACGATGGTCACCGGCGACATCACCGGGCGCGAAGGCGTCGCCGCCGCGATCGACCGCGACGATATCTCGGTCTTCCATCTCGCCTCGGTGGTGAGCGGCGGCGGGGAGTTGGACTTCGACCTCGCCATGGCGGTCAATCTCGACGGCGCCCGTCATGTGTTCGAGGCCTGCCGCGCGCGGGCCGGCGCGGTGCGCGTCGTCTTCGCAAGCTCGATCGCCGTCTTCGGCGGCGCCGTCATGCCCGAGACCGTCGGTGACGCCACCAAGCGCACGCCTCGGACCACCTACGGCGTGACCAAGGCGATCGGCGAGCTGATGATCAACGACTACTCGCGCAAGGGCTTCATCGACGGCAGATCGGCGCGCCTGCCGACCATCATCGTCCGGCCGGGCAAGCCCAACCAGGCGGCGTCGAGCTTCGCGAGCGGCCTCTTCCGCGAACCGTTGAACGGCGAGGCCTGCGACCTGCCGGTCGATCCCGCCACCTTCATGCCGGTGCTCGGACACCGGTGCTGCGTCGAGGGATTGATCGCCCTGCATGAGGCCGACGGGGCGGCGCTCGGCGATGACCGCGCCGTCGGCCTGCCGGCGATCAACCGCACCGTCGCCGACATGATCGCGGCCTTGCGGCGCGTCGCCGATGCGAAGGGCATCGCGCTCGGTCCGATAACGCATCGGCCCGACCCGGTGATCGAGAAGATCGTCGCCACCTGGCCGGCCCGCATCGACTCCTCCCGCGCCCTCGCCCTCGGCCTGCCCCTGGACGACAGCCTCGACCGTGTCGTCGAGGACTACATCGAGGATTTCCTCGGGGAGTGAAATGCCAGGGCTCACTCAAAGACCAGCCCGGCGCTTGATGTATGGAACCTCGAGTCAAAATGACAGGGTCGTTTTGACTCGAGACGCCCGCGACCGCGGGCCGCCGCTTATGCGGCGAAGCCAAGGGCGCGGACGCGCCCGCCCGGCGTTTGAGGGAGTCTAAAAAGAATCAGGCCCGTCGCCGAGGCGGACGCCGGGGCTTTGGCGCTCCAACTCCAGCAACAGGGCGGAGTGATCGAAGTCGTTGCCGCCGGCGTCGAGCAGCGCCCGGAAGAGCTCTTGCAAGTTGGCGGTGATCGGCAGCGCCAGCGAGGCCTCGGCGGCGGCGTCGAGCGCCGTGTCGAGGTCCTTCATCTGCATGCGGCTGGGCCCGCCGGGGACGAAGTCGCGCTCCAGCATGCGCCTGCCGTGCTCCCCCAGGATGCGGCCAGAAACTCGTTTCAACCTTGCCGGAGGCGCGATCTTCGGCTACCATCGGGCCCAGTTTGAGGAGTCATCTGGGGAATGTCGGTTTAGGTACACTAACAAATAGATACTCAGGTTTTAGCAAAAACACCAAAGAAGGCTTAAAACTCAGAACTCGGAAAGGAGATAGAAAATGCGAGGCATGATCCGCTTTTATCCGATGGTTTTTGTGGCTCTCTTTTCCTTTATGGCATCTACAACGACCACAGAGGCGGCTAGCGGCGATACGCCCAAGATCACTAACTTCAAAATTTCACCTAACAAAGTGACGGACACGAGTGCTGTGACGTTTAGCTTCGACTTCGAGAATCTTGCAGGTGGGATGAAAAACGCCACCTTCAACCTCGAGTATGAAGGCTCAATCAGTATGAACAGGCGCAGTTCAAGGCTCGAAAGATTCCTGGACAGGGCGCGAGACGAAAACTGGTCCGGCTCAGATGCGACGAGTGGACACTTTCAGGCAGAGGCCAGATACAGACCACGCGGGGAACCTCCCTATACAACAACGTACTTCGTCAAGATCTGCGCCGGCAACGGCCATTGCAGCAAGGAAGCTTCCGCAGACATTGACTATGTGTATTGAAGCTTCGATGAGGATCGCAGTTCACAATGAAATATGAACTAAAAGGTGCACTTTTGCGGCTCTCTTCGTTCTATTACCATTGGCGTTTGGCCATATAACTGCGTACAGCAAGACATCCTGTGGCTCCAACGAAAAACCTTCTTAAATTTACACAGTTTCTTACACCTACACACAAACTTGTCGGAAAAGATGTGTTAGTGTAGTTAGTTATATATACTCGAAATAGTCTTATAACCTGAAACTCGCACGCGCGATCGGGCTGTTCTCTGATCGTGGCTTTGACTATCACGGCAGCTTGTCGGGGCCGTCGCCGAGGCGGACGGTGGGGCTTTGCCGCTCCAACTCCAGCAACAGGGCGGAGTGATCGAACTCGTTGCCGCCGGCATCGAGCAGCGCCTGAAAGAGCTCCTTGATCATGGAAGTGATCGGCAGGGCGAGGGAGGCATCGGCGGCGGCGTCGAGCGCCGTGTTGAGATCCTTCATCTGCATGCGGATGGGGCCGCCGGGGACGAAGTCGCGCTCGATCATGCGCCTGCCATGCTCTTGCAGGATGCGGCTGTCGGCGAAGCCGCCGGTGATCGCCTCGCGCACCGCCGCCGGGTCGGCGCCGCCCGCCGCCGCCAGCAACAACCCCTCGGCCACCGCGCCGATGGTGATGGCGACGATCACCTGGTTGGTGCATTTGGCAAGCTGGCCGGCGCCGGCGGGGCCGACATGGGTGGCCCGGCCCAACGCCTGGAGGATCTCCCTAGCGCGCTCGAAATCCTCAAGCGCCCCGCCGGCCATGATGGCGAGGGTGCCTTCCGCCGCGCCGCGCGTTCCCCCCGATACCGGCGCGTCGAGATGGCCGACGCCCTTTTTCTCCAGCCGTCCGGCGTGATCGCGCGCCGTCGACGGCGGGATCGAGGCCATGTCGATGACCAGCGCGCCCGGCGCCAGGGCATCGGCGACGCCGCGGTCGAACAGCACCTCGGTGACGACGGGTCCGTTCTCGAGCATGGAGATCACCGCATCCGCGCCCTCGGCCACGCCCGCCGGGGCATCGGCGACCCCGGCCCCGGCATCGGCCAGCGGTCTGGTCTTGGCCCCGGTGCGGTTCCAGACGGTGAGGATAAAGCCCGCCTTCAAGAGATTCGCCGCCATCGGCGCGCCCATGAGGCCGGTCCCCAAAAATCCAATGTGTGTCGTCATTTAGCCATTTCCTTTAATCTTTTTTATCAGCGAGAAACTTGGGTGTTGAACACCGGACACCCGACCATACTGTTGACCGATCCATCGGCCCTTGTCCCCGGCGGAAATTCGCATGAGTATTAGCCAAAATACACCGCCTGCCGCGAAAAAATGTCTGGCGGGATAGCGAACCTTGCGGGCACGCCCCGCCAACCCCAACTAAAGGGACGGAATCAGGAGGTCAGACAGATGAATTTGCGGTCCATATGGAGCGGTCTTATCGCCGCGTTTTTCTTCGCAACCATCGGGGCCTTCGGCGGCGGTGCCCTGGCGGCCGAGGGGACCGCGTCGGCGCCGGCGCCCAAGAGCGAGGCGATCGCGACCTTCGCCGGCGGCTGTTTCTGGTGCGTGGAGTCGGATTTCGATACCGTGCCCGGCGTGTCGCGCACCATCTCGGGCTATACCGGCGGCACTTCGATCGACCCGAGCTACAAGCAGGTCACCGCCGGCGGCACCGGTCATCGCGAGGCGGTGCGGATCTACTTCGATCCGAAAAAGGTGAGCTACGCAACATTGCTCGAGATTTTCTGGCGCAGCGTCGATCCGACCGACGATGGCGGCCAGTTCT
>JADFJG010000061.1 GCA_022566265.1 Pseudomonadota bacterium
ACAGGGCGAAAACAGCCTTCGAGAAATTCGGCCCGAAGATCGACTTCACGCCGGTAACGTTCTCCATCAGTACATACCAGAGAACGACGGTCGCCATCAGCGGCAGGTAATGCACGTTATGGAACAGTACGCTCCAGCTCATGGCGTATCCGCTGACCGCCTCCCTCAGCCCAAGGGTCCAAAGCAGGGGTGGCAGGAAGGCATTGGCGCCGGCAATCGCGCCGACCATGAGAAGCCCGCTCCAAGCCACGGTCGCGAAGCCGATCGGCGACCAGCTTTCGATCACGCCTTCGAATTTCGGGCGCAGCGCGGTGGCGATGGCCGACGTCGCGACGAGGAATAGGCCGGCACTGAGCAATACGTAGCCCAAATAGAATGACTGCCCTTCGGCCGGATCGTAGTTCAGCAGTGTGGGGTTGCCGTCATAGAGGAGCGTCGTCCCGCCAAGGTAACTCGATTCACTGGACACCAATCCGGCCAGCATCGCGATGAAGCCAGCCCAGGCGACCGGACGCCAGGCAATGGTGCCGGCGCCCTCGGTATAGACCGAAGCGAGAAGCAGAACGAAGCCGGCTTGGACGAAATACAACCAATAGAAGAAGATCGTTACGCCGTGCAGACCCAGCAATTTGTAAGACGTCCCCTCGTCTATGGCGAATAGACCGGTTCGGCCCGCCGCCGTCACCGCGCCGTAAAAAATGCCCAGGGCCAACGCCAGGACGGATATGGCAAAAAACGCCAACAACAGCTTCTTATCGGCTGGATTTAAGCTTCGGACGCCGGTGGTCAGCTTGTTCGTTGTCATCACATGCTGCTCCGCTCGGATTTTACTCGACGATTATCTTGCCCTTCATCTGGCTGTGGCCCTCTCCGCAATAAACCGTGCAATAAATCATAAATTCGCCAGGCTCCGGGAAGGTCATGACCATCTCCGTCATTGTTTGTGCCGGACGGCGCATAATGTGCCCGGCAAAGCCGGTGTGAATGCTGGCGCCGTGGTTGACGTCCATCGACATCATACGGAAGCGATAGGGAACGCCGCTCTTCAGCCGCAACACGACCGGCATGTAAGAGAACTGCATCGCCATCAGATAGAGGTCGATCGGCTCCCCGCCTTCATCGGTGCCATGCCTCTCCTCTTCCTTGCCGGCAACCGCAAGCGTCATTTCCGCCGAAGATGCCCCACCGCCGGCCTTGTCCATGTCACCATGCTTTCCGGGCTTTCCGGGCTTTCCGGGCTTTCCGGCTTTCTTTTCGTGATCTTCGCGCCCGCCACCCATCGCCGCCATGGAAGCCATCCACTGGCGGGTGGGCCGCACGCTGCCGTCGGGGAGAGTGAGATCTTCGACGAATTTCACGGTGATTTCGTGAAACTCTTCCGGCGTCATGCCGCCGGCCTCGCCGCCATGGCCGCCCATAGCCATGCCGCCCATGCTTTCGCCCCGGTTTTCGGCCAGGAAACGCAGGCTCGTCGGCGCCGCCCCGTAGGCGGCCCACATGAAATAGAGCGTAAGGACCAAGAGCCCTAGAAAAATTGCGAATCCCGGCCGCGTGGTGAAATGTCTGAACTTGGGATTCGCTTGTGCGGCCATTGATCGCACCTCGCTATGGGTTCGCGACGAGTTCGCGGGTTCGACAGAAGAAGAAAGCGACATTTCTCGGTTGGCACTCCTCCATGAAGAAGACTGCGACAAATTGCGCCCAGGGTCATTGATCCAGATCAAGGATCCGTTTGACGCAGATCAATGCGGCTGGGGCGGCGAGGTGTAGGGTTTAAAAACGAACCGGCATAGCCGGACAGGAACTCGTGCCGCTTCCCGAAGGCTATAAATATCTCGGCTTCATCTTCGCCAAGGCCGAAACCCCTCAAGCCGTGGAGCAGGCCCCGGGCCGGGCCCATGGCGCGCTTGTTTTCGACATCGGGCCGCTATAGGAATCCGGTGGAGTCGGACATATATCCCTGAATGAACCTTCCCGCCGCCGGCCGCGGCCGAGGGAAAATGCGCGGGGGTGAACGGAGGAAGAGGGATTGCGATGACGATACGGTGTTCACGCCCGGCCGGTTTGCGGCCGGTCTTCAAGGCCCTGGCGGTCCTTTCGGGCGCCGCGCTTCTCGGCGCCGCGCTCACCGTCCAGGCGGTTGCCGATGACGGCCCGGACCACGCCAAACCGCCGGCGGCGAAGCAGAGCGCCGCAAAAAAGGACAAGGCGCACAAGCCGGCCAACGTGCGCCTGGCGATGCCGATGATGAACGCCGAGCGCGGCATGTCTCTCTTCGCCTCCAAGGGCTGTGTCGCCTGTCACGCGGTCAACGGCGTCGGCGGTCACGACGCCACGAACCTCGACGCCCATTCCATGGATGACGTGATGAATCCGTTCGACTTCGTCGCCAAGATGTGGCGGATGGCGCCGGCGATGATCTACGCCCAGCAGGAAGTCTATGGCGATCAGATCCTGTTCACCGGCGAGGAGATCGCCGACATCATCGCCTTCGTGCATGACGACGAGCAGCAGCACAAATTCAACGCCACCATGATCCCGCCCAAGATCCTGAAATCGATGGGCCATGTCCATGCCCCCAAGCCGGCGCATCAGAAAGAACTGGGCCACAAGCCTGGGATGCCGCGCCCTCGCTGAACAGCCGGAAGCCTATCCCGGATAGACGATACCGCGCCTGGCCGCCATGTTGCGGCCGAGTTCCTTGAGGTCGGCCTCGGTCAGGCGCCGGCGGGCGAGGGGCAGGAGCACGGTGTTCTCCCAGCCGATGTGACGGCGTTGGGCTTCGGCGAAGGCGCGGGCGTTGAACAGCAGGCGCACCGGGTTCGCCAGTTTCGCCTCTTTGGCGAACACCTCCAAATCGGCGGCGATGAAGCTTGCCAGGTCCTCGTCGAGCTCGTGTTCGGACCGCAGCTGGGCGAGGATGTCGGCGATATTGTCGTCGGGCAGGCACCGGCGCTCGAGCAGGGGAAACAGATCCGCTTCCTCGTCCTCGGCGTGGCGCGGCAGCTCCTCGGTGAGGATAGCGAGGATCGCCGCCGCCTCGTTGAACGCCTGGTCCGTGCTCGACTCCTCGGCCAGGGCTTCCAGCCTGTCCCACACCTGGAGCTGACGCTTATGCTCCAGGCGCATCAACGCCAGTGGCCGAAGGAACTGTTCCGGATCGGGCGGCTGCTTGATCAAGGGATCGGGCGCACCTGTCGCGGTCATGGATCGTCCTCCAGGAAGCGCCCAACTTAAGAGTCACGGCCAAAGAGTACATCCGATTTGGGCAAATGCACAGCCGCTATTGCGCCAGCCGACCTCGTGCGGCGGCCGCGATCGGATCACCGTGGCCAAGGCGAGAAGGCCATCACGAACTTAATCTTTTCTATTAGCTCTTCTTCTTAAGTTCCAGCATTTGCTTGCGGAATTTTTCGCATGGGTCGCGGACATCGTGGCGGGCGGTGAACCAGACGAAGTCGAAGGGCAGGCGCTTGGCGCCGTAACGCCGGGCATAGGTCTCGGCCGCGTTGTCGCCGCCCGTGACCTCGATCATGGCGAGGGCGGCGACGGTCCGGCCCGGCGCCATGGTTGCCAGATGCATGGGCACGCCCCGGTCGGTGCGGGCGTGGCCGGCGCCGGTGATCAGCACGGCGCCATCGGCCCCGGCGGCGGCATCGGCGAGGGACCTGGCCAGGTGGGCATCGCGGGCGCGCTGGATATCGACGAACCGCCCGGTCCTTTCTCGCGCCAGCATGCCGCAATGGGCGTCGACGATTTCCGTCGCCATGGCGTCCCTGATGCCCTCATCGAAAGGGCGATCGAGCCCGAGGCGCGCCCTGAGCGCGGGGGACAGCGCCCCCAGGCCTTCCCTGGCGATCTTGCGCACCGAGGGACGCGGCAGGTTGGCGGCGATCAGCGAAAGCCCGGAATCGAGCGCCGCCTGGGCGATCGGCCGGTAGTGGCGCCAGTCGGGCCAGCCGGTCTTCGACCAGCCGAGCGCCGGGCCGAGGCCGGCGGCGTCCTTGGGGTTCTTCGCCAGGTAGGCGGCGATGACGGGCGCCTTATCGGCGGTGAACATCTCGAAGGCGACCGCCGGGCGGCGGCCCTTGGCGATCAGGGCGCGCAGCACCCAGTCCTGCAGGCGGTGGTGATCGGCGTTGTCGTGCTTCTCGCCGAGCAGCACCATATCGGCGCGCCCCAGCGCCTCGATCAACGCCGATGGCGAAATAAAACGGCCGGTGTCGGGCCGATAGATCCGCCCGGCAAGGGGGTGATCGGGCAAATGTTCCGAGGACCAGGGCGGCGCCGGCGGCCGTGGGGAGGCCACGGTCGCCGAGGCGGCCCTGTCCTCGTCCCTGGCCCCATGGGGGGGCGGGGCGCAATTGGCGGCGAGTAGCGCCAAAACCCCCAGTATCGCCGCGCCCGGCGGGCACCATCTCTTCATCGCTTTTGCCATCGAAAGCATCTTATTCCGTGGCCTGATCGCGGGCCTCGCGGCGGACGAGGGAGAAATTATGTGAGGGCTTCCACCATCGCCGCCGGCGCCGGCGGCCGGGTGGAGACCGTGGAATCGGCCGGCACCGGGGCCGGCACGAAACTCAACGACGAGCCGGGCGAGTTTTTCACCTCTTGCTCGCTGACGATGGGGGTTGACTCTGGCTTTCTCAAGACGGCTAATTGATGTCATAATAAGCTAATTGATGTCATAATAAATGGATTAGCAACCGGGCGGGTCCCCACCCCTGGAAACATCGCGTCTGGGGACCGAACGCCCGGTTACAGGGTAAAACAAAACAAACGATGGGAGAATTATCGATGACCAAGTGGTTGAGAAACATCCCCGCGCTTGCCGTCGCGATGGCGGGTGCCGGGATCATCGGCGCCGCGCCGGCGGACGCCAAGGTCGAAGGCGATACCATCATCCTCGGCTCGGCCATCTCGTTTACCGGCAAGTATTCCACCAATGGCATCCACGCCTCGAACGGCTACGACCTCGCCGTCAAGCGCATCAACGAGATGGGCGGCGTCAAGGTCGGCGGCAAGAGCTACAAGCTCAAGATCAAGTATTATGACGACGAATCGACGCCGCTGCGCACCGCGCAGCTCGGCGAGCGGCTGATCAAGCAGGACGGCATCAAGTTCCTCCTCGGCCCGTACTCATCGGCCACCACCACGGCCATGGCGCCGATTACCGAGAAATACAAGATCCCGATGGTCGAAGCGGAAGGCGCCGCCCGCTCGCTGTTCACCAAGGGCTACAAGTATCTGTTCGCGGTTCTTTCGACCTCGGAGCAGTATCTCGCGCCGGTGATCGACGTTGCCGCGGAGATCGCCAAGAAGGCGGGCAAAAAGCCGTCGTCGCTCAGGATCGCCATGGTGTTCGAGAACGATCCGTTCTCGCAGGATGTGCGTGCCGGCGTGATCGATGCGGTCAAGAAGCACGGCATGAAGATCGTGCTCGACGACAAGATGCCGCGGGATCTCGCCGACATCTCGGCGACCCTGACCAAGGTGCGGGCGTTGAAGCCGGACGTTCTGGTGGCATCGGGGCACTCCAAGGGTGCGGCGACGGCGGCGCGGCAGATCAAGGAGATGAAGATCGACGTGCCGATGATCGCCATGACCCATTGCGAGGCGGCCAAGATTATCAAGAAGTTCGGCTCTTCGGCCGACGGCTTCCTGTGCCCGACCCAGTGGGGCGAGACCCTGGCCTACAAGGGCGATACCTTCGGCAGCGCGATGGATTACGACACGCTGTTCAAGAAAACCTACTCCGGCTACAAGAACGTGCCGTACCAGGCGGCCCAGGCCTCGGCCGCGGTGATGGTATGGAAGGATGCCTTCGAGCGGGCGAATTCCTTCGATACCGAGAAAGTTCGCCAGGCGCTTTCCGAGACCGACATGAAGACCTTCTATGGCAGCATCAAGTTCTCCAAGGCCGGCAACAATATTGCCAAGCCGATGGTGTTGCGCCAGATTCAGAAGGGCAAGTTCAAGATCGTGGCGCCGTTGAAGTGGGCGTCCGCTCCCGTGGAGCACCCGCGCAAGGTGCCGGGGATGTAGCGCGTTTGCTGTTCGCGTAACTAGCTAAACGTCCCGCCCCCGCCGTCACGCGGGGGCGGGCGTTGCTTAAGGGGGCGACCCCGAAGGTGGTAAAATGGTGAACAACATCGCATTGTTGACCGACGTGCCGATCCTGAACGTGCAGCTTCTGCTCGACGGGCTCCTGATCGGCGCCATCTTCGCGCTCGCCGCCTATGGGCTGGCCCTGGTGTGGGGGGTGATGAACGTCAAGAACCTGGCCCAGGGCGATCTGGTGATCATGGGCGGTTATATCGCGTGGTATTTGTCGGAGCTCGGCGTCCACCCGATCCTCGGCCTGCCGATCGCCATCGTCCTGATGTTCGCCTTCGGCTGGGTGGTTTACTTCCTGATCATCCGCTATGTCATCGAGCGGGACCTGTTCACCTCGCTGCTCGCCACCTTCGGGCTGGCGCTGGTCATACAGCAGTTGCTGAACCTCGCCTTCGGACCCGAGGTGCAGATCACGGAATCGGGCTTCGCGATACGCTCGATGTTCGAGGGCATGGTGACGATGGCCGACATCAAGTTCATCGCACTGTGCCTCGCCGCCGTGCTTGCCACGATCATCGTCACGTTCATGAAGTACAGCCGCATGGGGCAGGCGATCCGGGCGACGGCCCAGGATCCGCGCGCCGCCAAGGTGATGGGTATCGACACCGGGCGGGTCTATGCCTTCACCTTCGCGTTGAATTCGGCGATCTGCGGCGCCGCCGGCGTCCTGATCTCGATGATCTGGATCATCCAGCCGTTCTTCGGGATGAGCCACTCGATCCGCTCGTTCGTGATCGTGACGGCGGCGGGGCTGGGCAACCTGCCCGGCGTGATCATCGCCGGGCTCGGCCTCGGCGTGGCTGAACAATACGCAGGTTTCGTGCTCGGCGCGGAGTTGCAGCAATTCTCGGTGGTCGCATTACTGGTCGCGGTGCTGGTGGTGCGCCAGATCGTGCAGGGGCGGCGCCGCCAGGCGGTGCAATGACGTCGAAACGCGTTCAGATTCTGCTTCACGGCGGCGTCCTCGCCGCCGGAATCATCGCGCCGCTGATCTTCCCCAACTACACGCTCCAGATCGCGGTGTTGTGGGTGATGATCCTGTTCGCCATGACCTGGGACGTGATGGGCGGGCAGATGGGCTACAACTCGCTCGGCAACATCTTCTTTTTCGGCGCCGGCATGTACACCTGCGTCATCGTGCAGATCGGGCTCTATTACGACGTGGCCAAATACACTGCCGCGTCCGGCATGATTACGGTCAATTTTACGCCGGAACAGTATTTCACCGGCCTCGCATTGGGGATGATCGCGGCGGCGCTGGTCTGTGCCGTCTTGGCGGTCATCCTCGGATGGATCGTATTCGGCCTGCGCGGCCCTTATTTTGCCATCGGCACGCTCGGTATCGCGCTGGCGGCGGGCGAGCTGTTCTCGGCGTGGGAGTATGTCGGCGGCGGCGGCGGGATCGCCTTGCCGGTCTACCCCGGCGAGCCTGACGACCGGGCCTATTTCTTCTATCTGCTGTGTTTCACGCTTGCGGTCGTCACCTTCGCGGTGCTCAGGCGGATCTATGCCAGCCGTTTCGGCCTCGCCATCAATGCCATCCGCGACGACGAGGAGAAGGCCGAGGGCATGGGTATCCATACCCGGCGCCACAAGACCGTCGGCTGGTGCATCTCGGCGTTCTTTCTCGGAATTTCGGGCGCCATCTTCGGCAACATGATCGGCTTCATCGAGCCGCTCGAGGTCGCCTTCCCGACCGTGACGTTCGGCATCTTCATGGTGGTGATGGCTCTCTTGGGCGGCAAGGGAACCATGTGGGGTCCGGTGATCGGGGCGACGTTGTTCCATGCCTTCAAGGAAGTCACCTGGATCCATCTGCTGGGCTGGCAGTGGGTCGCTCTCGGCGCGTTTATCATCATCGTCGTGGTGTTCTTCCAACAGGGCATCATGGGGTGGATCCAGGACAAGCGCCCGCACTGGTTCGGCATCGTCGTCGATGAGGCGGGCGCGGCCCGGGAGATCGAGCTTGAAGGGGCACCGCGGCGCACGGGAGCCGCCGAATGACCGACATGATCGAGGTCGAGGGCGTGACCAAGGCGTTCGGCGGCATCGTCGCCAACAACGACATCACGCTTGCCGTGCCCGAGGGTCGGATCACCGGCCTGATCGGCCCCAACGGGTCGGGCAAGACCACCCTGTTCAACTCCATCGTTGGCTACCACCCCATCGATTCCGGCTCGATCCGGTTCGAGGGTGCCGAGATTTCCGACTTCCGGGTGCAACAGATCGCCCGCCTCGGCCTGCTGCGCACCTTCCAGCAGACGCGCATCTATTCCAAGATGAACTGCGTCAAGAATATGCTGATCTCGGTGCCCCATCGGCACGAGAGCTACGCCACCATTTTCAAGACCTACCCGCCCGAGGTGACGGAGAAGGCCGAGCGGTTGCTCGAATTCGTCGGGCTGTATGAGAAACGGCTGCTGATTTCGGGCGATCTTTCCTTCGGCCAGCAGAAGCTGCTGGAATTCGCCATGGCGCTGATGAACGAGCCCAAGGTACTTTTGCTGGACGAGCCCACCGCCGGCATCAACCCGACCCTGATCAACGGGCTGATCGACCGGCTCAAGCGCGCGACCCGCGAGTTCGGCATCACGCTGTTCGTCATCGAGCACAACATGCCGGTGATCATGGGACTGGCCGACAACATCTACTGCCTGTCCAATGGGCGGGTGCTGGCGCACGGCACGCCGGCGGAGATCCAGAAGGACGGGCGGGTCATCGACGCCTATCTCGGCGGGCATCATGCGGTGGACTCCGAGGAGTCCGATTGATGGCGGCGACGGGTGAAAATTCGGCCCGCGATGCGGGTGGCGGGGACGGGGCGCGCGGTGACGGCGGGATCGCCACGGATTACGTGATCTCGGTCGAGGAAGTCACCCGCCAGGCCCGGGAGATGGCGGTGGGCGCGAGCCGGGAGCAGATCGCCGCGCTCGCCCACGACGCGCCCTTCGTCTCGATCGAGAACCTGCGCGCGGGCTACGGCAAGATGGAAATCCTGCACGATTTCAACCTCCAGGTGGCCAAGCGCCAGTCGCTCTGCCTGATCGGGCCCAACGGCGCCGGCAAGTCCACCGTGCTGCACTCGATCTACGGCTTCACCAACATTTTCAGCGGCGCCATTTCCATCGGCGAGGGCGACGATAAACAGGACATCACCGCGCTCACCGCCAGCGAGAAGCTGCACAGCGCCGGTATCGCCTACATCCTCCAGGACAAGTCCGTGTTCCCCTCCATGACGGTGGAGGAAAATCTGTGGATGGGCGGCTACCTGATGGAAAAGCCCGACGATGCCAAGGAAGCGGCGGAGCGGATTTTCGAGAAATATCCCCGCCTCGCCGACCGCCGCACCCACCCCGCCGGCGTGCTGTCCGGCGGCGAGCGCCGGTTGCTGGAAATCTCCCGCGCCCTGGTGATGGAGCCCGAGGTGCTGCTGGTGGACGAGCCCTCCATCGGGCTCGAGCCGCGCTTCATCGACATGGTGTTCGAGATTCTCGACGATCTGCAGAACACCGAAGGCAAGACCATCATCATGGTCGAGCAGAACGCCAAGAAGGGCCTGGAATTCGCCGATATCGGCTACGTGCTGGTGGCGGGCGAGATCGCCATCGCCGGGCCGGGCGACGAATTGCTGGAAAACCCCGCCGTCGGCAAGCTGTTCCTCGGCGGCTGAGGGTGGAGGTCTAAGACCTCAAGCCGCGCCCGCCCCCTCAGAGGTAAAAGATGATCAGCGTCGCCGCCAGCAGCACCGCGACCCAGAGCACGGTGGAGCCGGTCGGCCAGGTGCGGGCCAGCGCCCCTTGCGGTCCGTGGTGGCGGTAGATGGTACTGATGAAACGCTCGAGGTGGTTTTGCGCCCGGGCCAGCACCGCGTCGCGGACCGCGCCGCCGATCTCCATGAACCGGCCGACGGCCGCCGGCATGGCCTTGCGGTAGAGCCAGTCGCTGTCGAGGTTGGTCGAGGGGCGCTCCCACGGGTAGAGGCCGGTGCGGATCAGCACCGCGAAGGCCAGCACCGAGAACATCAAAAGCTGGAGCTGGGTAATCACGTGGCCGGTGGTGTAGGGCTCGAAATCCACTTCATAGGGCAGCAGCGCGTAAAGCGGCGCCGGGTAGACGCCGATGGCGACGCAGAGGAACGCCGCGATGCCCATGGCGATCAGCATGTTCAGCGGCGCCTCCTTGCACCTGATGCCGGAATCGTGGGCGAAGAAAGCGAAGTAGGGCACCTTGATGCCTGAATGCTCGAGCACGCCGGCGGACGCGAACACCAGTACCAGCCACACCGCCCAGCGCCCCTGGTCCGCCGCGCCGGTCAGGATCAGCGCCTTGGAGATGAAGCCCGAGAACAGCGGGAAGGCCGAGATCGAAACCGCGCCGACGATGCAGAAGATGGTGGTCAAGGGCATGGATTTGTAAAGACCGCCGAGCTCGGACGCCTTCACCGTCCCGGCCCGGTGCAGGACGGCGCCCATGGACATGAACAGGAGCGCCTTGTAAATGACGTGGGCGAAGGCGTGGGCGGCGGTGCCGTTCAACCCCATCTCGGTGCCGACGCCGATGCCGACGACCATGAAGCCGAGCTGGTTGTTGAGACTGTAGGCCAGCACCCGGCGGAGATCGTTCTCGATCACCGCGTAGAACACCGGGAACGCCGTCATCAGGGCACCGATATAGATCAGCACCTCGGTGCCGGCGAAACCGCGCGCCAGGGCATAGACCGCGAGCTTGGTGGTGAACGCGGACAGCACCACCGTGCCGGTGACCGTCGCCTCGGGATAGGCGTCCTGGAGCCAGTTGTGCAGCAGCGGGAAGGCGCATTTGATGCCGAAGGCGGTGAAGATCAGCAGTGTCGCCGGGCTGACCACGCCTAGGTTGTCGAAGGCGATGGACCCGGTCGCGCGCAGGTGCAGGATGATGCCGGCGAGCAGGATCACGCCGGAACCGACCTGGACGATCAGATAGCGCATGCCGGCGGCGTAGGCACGTTCCGTGCGACGGGCCCAGATGAGGAACACCGAGGAGATCGCCGTCAGCTCCCAGAAGATGAAAAGGGTGATCAAATCGCCGACGAAGACGGCGGAAATCCCGGCGCCGGCGTAGATCACCGAGGAGGTGTCCTGGAGCCGGTCGCGCTCGTGCATGCCGTAGATGACGTTGATGAAGGCGATGAGAAGGAAGATCATGCCGAAGACGACGGAAAGCTTGTCGACGCGCACCAGTGTCAGCGCATAGCCGAAGATTTCCACCTGGCCGTAGACCCCGTGGCCGAGGCCCCAAAGCTGCCACCCGCCAAGGACGGGAAGGGCCAGCATGTAGGCGTGGCGCCACTTTCCCGGCAGGAAGGGGATCCCCAGCGCGCCACCGATCAGGACCAGGCCGGGCGAGAGACCGTCAATCATAGTAGTCCTCGTCCCGCCTCACGAGCTTGGCGAACTTCTTGCCGGCGAGGACGATGCCGAAGAAGCAGACGAAACCGTAAATCCCGTAGATGGCGGGAATCTCCTCCATGGCGAACTGGGGGTGCTTGTCATAGAAGAAGTCGGCGAGGCCAAGCGCGGCGCAGACCAGGACGAGGCCCCAGAAGATCTTTTCGACGTTCGGCCGCTGTTCCAGCCAGTATTTCTTGCCCTCGGTGGGCGAGGGGGGCGGTTGGCCGTTCGGTGTGTCGGTCATGTCGTTGTCCCTCAGCGCATGGCGATCGGCGCGAGCAGCCGGTAGATCGGATCGGCGAAGAAAAAGAGGGCGATACAGCCGGCCGCGGTGAGGCAGGGCGCGAGCACGCACAAAAGCGGCGCTTCGTGAATGCCGCCGGGGTTGGCGGGCACGGCGGCCGCGCCGGCGGAAGCGGGCTGGGGATCGATAGCGGGCGCCGGCAGGAAGAAGGCGCGCGCCACCACCGGGATCAGATAGGCGACATTCAGCAACGAACTCACCATCAGCACCCCGATGATGACCATGTGCCCGGCGTCGGCGGCGCCGAGCATCAGGTACCATTTGCTCCACGAGCCGGCCAACGGCGGTACGCCGATGATGCTCAGCGCGCCGATGAGGAAAGCGCCGAAGGTGAACGGCATCGCCCGGCCGAGCCCCACCATGTCGCTGATCTCGGTCTTGTGCGTCGCCGTGTAGATGGCGCCGGCGCAGAAGAACAGGGTGATCTTGCCAAACGCGTGCATGACGATCTGCAAGCTCCCGCCGATCACCCCCATCGACGTCGCCACGGCGGCGCCAAGGATGACGTAGGAAAGCTGGCTGATGGTGGAATAGGCGAGCCTGGCCTTGAGGTTGTCCTTGGTCAGGGCGACGAAGGAGGCCAGCAGCACCGTCGCCGCCGCCACCCAGACCAGCCATTGGGACGCCCCCGTGACGGCGAGGAAATCGATGCCGAAGATATAAACCGCCACCTTCATGACGGTGAAGACGCCGGCCTTGACGACGGCGACGGCGTGAAGGAGGGCGCTGACCGGCGTCGGCGCCACCATGGCGGCGGGCAGCCAGCGGTGGATCGGCATCAGCGCCGCCTTGCCGATACCGAACATGTAGAGCGCCAGCAGGATGGGCACGAAGACGCCCTCGATCTTGCCGGCGAGGATGCCGCCGGGGGTGAAATCGAGGGTGCCGGCGATCTGC
This sequence comes from Pseudomonadota bacterium, assembly GCA_022566265.1. Lineage (GTDB taxonomy): Bacteria > Pseudomonadota > Alphaproteobacteria > SMXQ01 > SMXQ01 > JACZQV01. Next base: position 12,748 of record JADFJG010000061.1, read on the forward strand.
CAGGTCCAGATGATGGCGACGAGCTGCAGCCCGATCGAGGTCGAAAGCAGGATGCCGAGATAGGTCCGCGCGCCGAGCTTGGCCTCCTCGGTCTCCTTGTGGGCCACCAGCGGGTAGGTCGAAAGCGTCAGCGCCTCGTAGAAGATGAACAGGGTGAACATGTTGGCGGCGAAGGCGATGCCCACGGCCGCGCCGATGGCGATGGCGAAGCAGATGTAATAGCGGGTCTGATGGTCCTCGTCGTTGGCGCGCATGTAACCGATCGAATAGATCGAATTGACGATCCAAAGCCCCGAGGCGACGAGACCGAAGAGCATGCCGAGAGGCTCGATCTCGAGCGCCAGGGGAAGCCCCGGCATGACCTCGAGCAGTTCGATGGCGGGCCTGGCGCCCGCGAGCACGCCATCGAGCAGCGACAAAACGGTCAGGAACAGGGCCGTGGCGGTGACCAGCGTCACGCCCTCGCGCAGGTTGGGGTGCTTACCGGTGACGCCGATCAGTACGGCGCCGGTAAAGGGAATGGCGAGAGTGAGGGCAAGCGCCAGCCCTTCCGTCATGGCGTCCCTCCGATCAACGCCCTGGCCGCCGTTCCGGCGACCGAGGTGGTCAGGCTGGCGTCGATGCCGAAATAGATGTTGGCGACGATCAGCACCCACATCGGGATGAGCATGGAGCGGGGCGCCTCGGTGACGACACGGCCTTCGGGGGCGGGTTGCAAATACGCCACCTCGATGACGCGCCCGATATAGAGCACCGCCAGCAGCGAAGTCGCGACGATGAGGATCGCGACCGGCCACCAGCCGGCCTCGATCGCGCCCTGTATGAGATACCATTTGCTGATGAAACCGACGGTCAGCGGTATGCCGATAAGACTGAGCCCGCCGATGACGAAGGCCGCCATGGTCAGCGGCATCTGCCGGCCCAATCCCCGCATCTCATCGATCGACGCCGATCCGCAGCGATAGACCACACAGCCCAAGGCCATGAACAGGCCTCCCTTTATCAGCGCGTGATTGAAGAGATGCAGGATGGTCGCCGTCAGGCCGGTGACGTTGCCGAAGCTCATCCCCAGCACCATGTAACCGAGTTGCGCCACCGAGGAATAAGCGAGCATGCGCTTCATGTCGACCTGGAAGATGGCGACGGTCGAGGCCGCGAACATCCCGGCGATCGCCAGCGGCAGGAACACGTAGGTGAGTGTCAGGGCCTCGACCGAGAATTCGAGGCCGAAGATGGTGAACAGGAAGCGCAGCAGGGCATAGACCGCCACCTTGGTCGAGGTCGCGGCGATGAACACGGTTACCACCGAGGGCGCGTAGGCATAGGCGTTGGGCAGCCATAGATGGAGCGGAAACAGCGCCAGCTTCAGCCCCAGGCCGACGACGAGGAAGGCGAAGGCCACCGAGACCGTGCGGTTTTCGCCGAGATCGGCGATCCTCACGGCCAGATCATTCATGTTCAGCGTCCCCGTCACCATATACAGAAGCCCGACGCCGATGACGAAGAAGGTGGCGCCGATGGTCCCCATGACGAGGTAGGTGAACGCCGCCGTCAACGCCCGGCGATCCCGGCCGGCGCCCATGGCGACGAGGACGTAGGTCGCCAGCGAGGTGATCTCCAGGAAGACGAACAGGTTGAACGCGTCGCCCGTTATGGCGACGCCAAGCAGTCCCGTCAGGCACAACAGATAGGCGGTGTAGAAAAGGCAGTGTTTCGATTCCTCGATCTCGCTGGCGACGCTGGCGCGGGCATAGGGCAGAAGGACGGCGCTGATGCCGGAGACGATCAGCAGGACGAAGGCATTGGCGGCGTCGATCCGGTACTCGATGCCCCAGGGCGGCGGCCAGTCGCCGAACTCATAAGAAATCACGCCGCCGGTGAGGACGGCTTGGAGCAACATGATGGCGATCGCCAGAGCCGCCCAACTGACGACCAGCGCCAGGCCCCAGGCAAGGTCTCCCCGGCGCAGCAGAAGGCAAAGCGGCGCCGCGACCAGCGGCACGACGATCTGCAGCGCGGGTAAGTGCGGGGTGATCACGGCGTTTCGGGACCCCCGAACTCCGCTTCGTGGTCGGCCTTGGCGATCTCGTCCTCCTCGATGGTGCCATAGGCGTCGCCGATCCTGACGACGAGGGCGAGACCGAGCGCGGTGGTCGAAATGCCGACGACGATGGCCGTCAGGATGAGGACATGGGGCAGGGGATTGGAGAAAATCTCCGGCCGCCCGGTCAGGATCGGCGCCGTGCCGCCGATGATCTTCCCCATCGAGATGTAGAGCAGGAAGACGGAGGTCTGGAAGACCACGAGACCGACGATCTTCTTCACCAGATTGCCCCGCGAGACGACGATATAAAGACCCACCATCATCAGCAAGATGACGACCCAGTAATTGTAAAGTCCGGGGATGTCGGCCAGCGTCATCACCAATCCTCGTCGCTCATCCGCGCCGACCGCCCGGCAAAGGCGAAAAAGATGGTGATCATCACCGCCGCCACCGTGGTGCCGACGCCGAACTCGATCAAGGTGATGCCCAGATGTTGGCCCGCTTTCTGGTTTTCGGCGAGGACGGAGTAGTTGAGGTAGTTGCCGCCAAGAAGCAGGCCGGCGAAGCCGACGCCGGCAAATATCAACAGCCCGACGGCCATGGCGGCGCGGACCACGCCCTCGGGCACCACCCGGCGCGCCGTCTCGAGGCCGAAAACCAGGGCGTAAAGGATGAAGGCGGCGGCGAATATCACGCCCGCCTGGAACCCGCCTCCGGGCCCGAAATCGCCGTGGAACTGGACGTAAAGGGCGAACAGCAGGATCGGCGGTAGCAGCATCTTGGCGACGACGCGCAATACCAGGTGTTGGTTCATCCCTCTTCCTCCGTCTCCTCGTCCTTGCGCCGTCTGCCCCCGGTACCGCCGAGAAGCAGCAGGATGCCGATGCCGGCGGTGAAGATGACGGTGACCTCGCCCAAGGTGTCGAAGCCGCGGTAACTGGCGAGCACCGAGGTGACGATGTTGGGCACCCCGACCTCGGTCCCGGATTTCTGGATGTAACGGGGAGCGACATGGCGGTGAATCGGTGCATCGGGGTCGCCGAACCGCGGCATGTCAAGGGTCCCGTAAAGCAGCGCCGCGCCGGTGATCATGACGACGATGAGGGGCAAGAGCGGTGTGCGGCCGGGGACCTTCTCGCGCCGGGAGGTGAGCGCCAGGGTGCCGAGCATGAGGACCGTCGAGATGCCGGCGCCGACGGCGGCTTCGGTGAAGGCGACGTCGACGGCGTCGAGGAGGACGAAGAGCCCGGCCGAGAGCAGCGAATAGACGCCGGTCAGCATGACCACCGCGAACAGGTGACGCAGGCGGACGATGGCAAGCGCCGTGAGTGCGAGGAAGGTGAGCAGGACGATGTTGATCACGCTTTCGATGAGCTTGCCTCCCCTTGATCGGCGGCGGCGCCGTCGTCCCCGGTCCAGGGCTCGAGGCCGGCGGTGAAGGCGGCGTTGGCGATGGCGTGGGTCGCCGTCGGGCTGGTGAGGAATATGAGGGCGCCAAGCAACACCAGCTTCACCGTCACCAGGCTAAGGCCGCCCTCGACCATCATCCCGAGGATGATCAGCCCGGCGCCCAGGGTGTCGGTCATGCCGGCGGCGTGCAGCCGGGTGTAGAAATCCGGCAGGCGCAGCAGGCCGACGCCGCCGATGATGACGAAGGCGCCGCCGCCAAGCAGCAGCACCCAACTCAGGATATCGAGAGCCGTTTCCATGCGTCCGTTCGGTGTTTGCGGTCCGGCGCGTCGCCCAGCGCGCGGTAGCGGAAGAATTTGAGAATGGCGATGGTGGTGATGAAGTTGATCAGCGCGTATAGCAGCGCGATGTCGAGGAACTCGGGCCGTTCGCTCAGGAACCCCATGACGCCGATGAGCAGCACCGTCTTGGTGCCGAAGGAATTCACCGCCAGCACCCGGTCATAGAGCGTCGGGCCGGCGAACAGGCGGATCAGCGCCAAGAACATGGTGATGAGGATCGCGGCGGCGGCGGCGGTGAACATAGCTCAGCCGCCCTCGACGGCGGTCACCCGCCGGTCCATCTCGCCGTTCGCCGTGTCCCTCGCGAGATCGCCGGAAATGGCGTGGACGATGATGTCGCCGTCCTCGACCTCGACCGAGACGGTGCCCGGCGTCAGGGTGATGGAATTGGCGTAGATCACGCGGCCGACATCGGTCTTTTGCGACGTCTTGACCCGGAACAGCAGCGGACCGAGGGGAAGGGAGGGGCTCAGGATGATCTTGGCGACGGCGAGATTGGCCAGGACGATCTCCTTGGCCAGCCACGCGAGGTAGCCGATGAAACCGAAGCGCACCTGCAAGGGGACGCATTCATGGTCGATGACGTCCATGCGCTGGGCGATGAAGACGACGGCGATAGAGGAGATGACGCCGAGGGTGAGGAGCAGCGGACTGTCATAATGGCCCGAAAGCAGCAGCCATAGGCCGAACAGACCGAGGCCTAGGGTGATAGCGTGAACCTTGATCCGATCCATTCGTCAAATCGCCAGCTTGCCGTTTCCGAACACCAGGACGCCAGCCGAGCGCCGTGGTGATCGCGCCCGGTCCTGCTTGCCCGGTGGAGTCATAATATGGAGGCGTGCTCTCGGCCAGTTTTATCTTGAATGGGCCCCCGCCGATGTCCACTGATTTCCCCCCGCGCGGTGAGACCGGCAAGCCGCGGCGCTGTCGAAGGGCGGGCCGGCCGATGGCCTTTGCACCGGCCGCGGGCACTTCAATGGCTTCACGCCAACGGCGACATGCGGCCCGATCCGCCAACCCATTATAATCTTTCAATAGAACCGGCCTGTTTGTAACTTCCGGAAAAAGATGATAGGCTCAACGACAAAAATATATATTGGGGAAGAACGTTCGCATGAGCGAGGCGGGTTACACCGGCGAATCGGCAGAGCCGTTCGAAGTCCGAGGCACTGTCAAATGGTTCAACACGGTGAAGGGTTTCGGTTTTATTACGCCGGCCGATGAAAAACATGATGCGTTTTTGCATCTGTCGGTGTTGCGTGATGCCGGCTATGAAGAGCTTCTGCCCGGCGCCACCGTGCTGTGCGAGGTCGTGCGGCGCGACAAGGGCTTGCAGGTGACGCGGATTCTGGATGTCGATAACAGTACCGCCGAAACACCGAGCCCGATCTCCCGCGATACAGACGACCCGGCCTTCCATGCCCCAATTCCGCCGTCCGGCGACTTCGTCGAGGCGACGGTAAAATGGTTCAATCCCGACAAGGGGTACGGGTTCGTCTCCCAGTCCGAGTATGAGCGGGATGTGTTCATTCATATGGTGACCCTGCGCCGCTCCGGCGTTTCCCGGCTACAGGCCGGTCAGAACGTGGAGGTGCGTATCGGCGACGGGCCCAAGGGACCGCAGGCGACCGAAATCCGGGTGACGTGAGACCCGTTGGTCAATATTTCCCGCCCCCTTCGCGACCGGAACGGGGCGCGCGATGGGTAGCGCACCCGCCCGATCGATCGCCTATTTTCTCCGTTTCATCAGGGACTTCGGCGCCGGCCTTGGCGGCGCCGTCGCGACGCCTCGACCGGCGCCTGCTTTTCACCCTGTCGATGGCGGTCTTGGCGGTGATCGCCGCCGCCGCCGGCGAGGCGTCGGCCCAGGCGCGGGGCTTCGTCACCTTCGAGACCTCCGAGGTCGTCATCGAGACGCGGGACGGCAAGCGCCATGATTTCCGCGTCGAGCTTGCCGTGAACCAGCGCCAACGGATGCAGGGACTGATGTACCGGTCGAAGCTGGCGCCCGGCGCCGGCATGCTGTTCGATTACGGCCGGGAAACACCCATCGCCATGTGGATGAAGAACACCATCGTGCCCCTGGATATGCTGTTCATCGGCGCCGATGGCGTCATCGTCAATATTGCCGAGCGCACGGTCCCCGGGTCGCTCGCGCCGATACCGTCCGATGGCCCCGTGCGGGCGGTCCTCGAAGTCAATGCCGGCACCACGGCGCGTCTCGGAATCAAACCGGGCGACAGGATTTTACACCGGATATTTCAGGACACCCCCAGCCCACGCCGTTGAGGCGGAGATGCCAGCAATGTCGGGCGCCCGGCGCGATCGCCGGGCAAGTGCTGCCCGAGGCTTGGCCCGAATATTTCATGAAGGCGCTCCCTCAGGGTGTGTTAAGTGTTTTACTTCAAGGGCTTGATTCGTTATTCGAAAAGGGGCGTTTTGTACCCTCGTCCGCTGAACGGTTTTGCGCCGGCCCTGTTTGTCCAAATCGGCGCACGAAACCTCAAGCCATAGCGGTGCTATGACTTTCGGCTTCGCACACCGCCTTGGACAAACATTGCTCGCCGCAAATTCCGTTCCCTTCATGAAATATCCGGGCTAGCTTGCCATGGTTCGATGATGTAATGGATGAGGGTGCCGGGGCCATCGGTGGCCGGCTCGGCCAATGGCGAAACCGACCGTGTTCAGGTGGCCGGTCCGGCGGCGATCAAGGGCAGGCTTTCCCAGCTTTCGCCGGCTGCCAGCAGGCACGACACGCCGTTGGGCATGGTGATGATGATCGTCCAGGTGTTGCCGGAGCCCGAACTCAACACTTCGATCACGCCGCCGTTGTTGGCGAGGCCCATGGCCACGGGCGCCTCGGAATATTTGCTGTCGAGATGTCCCAGGACCTCGTTCCGGGCGGTGCAAATGTTTTGGGCCTGCGCCGGAAGCGAGAGGGGCAGGACCAGAAGACCGAGCAAAATCGCTTTCTTCAACATGTGGCGTGCCTTTCCTTTAGGCCGGAGGCGCACTCGCCTGCCGTAGCCATAATCGAACAGGCTAGCCCGTTAACCTTAAAATATTGTTAAACCTTTCTTGGACGCCGGAGTATTTTAGTGCCGTTTTTCATACGGAATACTACTTATGTTTCGTGGCTTCCTGTCTATTCCTTGAATTTTGGGAAATAGTCGAGGAATGATTTGGCGTTACACTGTCTTCTTGGCTACGAGAGGTCGCGCCCTCGGCAACGGCTACCAAGCTGATGATCAACCCTTCACGCAGATCACCTGTTTGAGGGTATGGACGATCTCCACCAAATCCTCCTGCGCTCTCATAACAGCGTCAATGTCCTTGTAGGCCATGGGCGTTTCGTCGATCACGCCCTCGTCCTTGCGGCATTCGACACCTTCGGTCGCCTTGGCATGGTCCTCTATGGAGAACCGTTCCTTGGCCTCACGTCTCGACATCGCCCGCCCGGCGCCATGCGCGCATGAATGGAAGCTCTCCGGGTTGCCCTTGCCGCGCACGATGTAGGATTTCACGCCCATGGAGCCTGGAATGATCCCCAGGTCGCCCTCGCGCGCCCTGACGGCCCCCTTGCGGGTGATCCAGACGATCGATCCGTAGTGGTTTTCCTTGGCGACATAGTTGTGGTGACAGTTGACGGCTTCTTCCCTGGTCTGGAACGTCGGCAGGGTGCACCTCATGGCGGACAGGATCGCTTCCATCATCTCGCGTCTGTTTTCAAAGGCGTAGTCCTGTGCCCATCCCACCGCTTCAACATAATCACTGAACAGGTTCGATCCTTCCGTCAGATAGGCGAGGTTGGCGTCGGGCAGTTGGATAAACCACCGCTCCATTTCCTTCTTGGCCCGTTGGATGAAATAAGTGCCAATGCGGTTGCCGCAGCCTCGCGAGCCCGAGTGTAGCATTACCCAGACATCATCGTTCTCATCCAGACAAACCTCGATGAAATGGTTGCCGGTACCAAGCGTTCCCAGGTGGCGGGAATTGTTACGAGACAGCGCCTTGGGGTGCTTTTCCGTGATGGCATCGTAACGTTCAAGTAGCGCCGCCCAGCGATCGTCGGCGGACTTCGGCATGTGGCGCCATGCACCCCGATCGTTTTTGCCGCCGTTGTCCGTCCTGCCGTGGGGGACCGCCGCCTCGATATCGGATCGAATTGCGGTCAAATTATCGGGCAGATCATTCGCCGTCAGGGTGGTGCGGACGGCCATCATGCCGCAGCCGATATCCACCCCGACCGCCGCCGGGATGATGGCGCCCTTGGTGGGGATGACGGAGCCGATGGTCGCGCCCATGCCCCAATGCACGTCCGGCATCACCGCGACGTGCTTATGGATGAACGGCATGTTCGCCATGTTCCGCAATTGCTCGGCGGCGACATCCTCGACCTGGACGCCTTTCGTCCACGCCTTGATGGGAAACTTCCCAGTCGCATCGACGTTATATCCTCGGCTCATTTCGCCAACTCTCCCGCCGCCCGGTTCCCCGCCGGGCCATGATGGAACAAAGCCAAAACCGAGTGTGCCGCCAGTGTGACGCGAATTTGTCGCATTGTGCCTGATTTTTTCCGTTTGTTCCCATTTCGCTCGTTCCCGCCGCTTGCATCAAAACCCCCCATCCCTTACGTTCCCCGCCATCCGGGGCGTAGCGCAGCCTGGTAGCGCATCTGCTTTGGGAGCAGAAGGTCGCCGGTTCGAATCCGGCCGCCCCGACCAACTAGAACAATCACTTAGCGGAAACATCGAGGATCGAAAATCAGTCCGGGCTAACAGCGGGGCTAACAACTCGACAGGATTTTTGGCCGATTTAGGTATTTCCGCGTTCATAAGAACTGGCTGCGGTCGCCCCCAAGAGACGGGCAACCACCGAATCATTTCTTCGGCTTCCACTCCCGCGCCAGCCGTTGCGCCTTGGAGACATCGGCTGGGGTCATCTTCTCAGCAACAATGTCACGGTTCTTAACAGCCCTGTCCCAGAGCGTACCCGGCGGCAAGCGTGAGGCGGCGAGGTTGTACCACATGTGGGCTTGTACATAGTCC
>JADFJG010000154.1 GCA_022566265.1 Pseudomonadota bacterium
AGGTACCCCCCACGCGTCTTCGCTCCGCGTAACGCTAAAGCGCTACACGAAGCCGCGCGGGGCCTCCCTATTGACTACCGGGACAACCTCCTCCCCGCCACAAGAGGGGTCAATATTGGACGCCGATGGGGGGTCAAAATTCAACGCCGATTGACAATCTGGCCAACTTCATGCGGACGCTGGCTTTGCCGAAGGAGGTGGAGCACTGGTCATTGACCACGCTACGGGAGAAGCTGGTCAAGATCGGGGCCAAGGTCGTCCGCCATGGTCGCTATGTCACTTTCCAACTGGCCGAGGTTGCCGTGCCGAGGGAACTATTCCGGAAAATCCTGAGCCTGATCGATGATCTACGGCGAAGGCCCGCTCCGGCGTAGGCCGGGGAAATCGATGGCGATGTGAAATCGACAGGAGGGGTGTGTCTGAATGGCGGAAAATCAGGGCAAATGGCCTTCCAAACGAGGACCGATCTCCAAAATCAGGCCATCGGATGGCTGCGGAAGGGATGCCGTTCCCTTGGCGGTGGGACGGTGGTACGATTTCCACGAATTTGGATTGCATCTGGGGAATGTCGGCCTAGATGAGTTGTTCGTTGGCCATGATAGCCCGAATCGGGCTCGAGGGAAGGGCCGATCCGCCCCGGCGCGGACAGCCTAAGTCACCCGCTGGGCGTCGAAAACACCCCTGGCGCCGTGGCTATACAGGACTTGGCGGCGGTTGTAGCCTGTCGCCCGGGATCGAACGAAGAAAGGGGCGGAAACCATGGCCGGCATCGGGCCAAGCGAAAATAAATAATGTCAGGAAACATCATCGAACACGCACTCCCGGCTATAAGGCCGGCAACGGCTTCGCCGTATACGCCGGAGGCGCGCGCGCAACCCCAATCCCATGGCCCCGAATAATTCGACCCCGCCAAGCGGCGCCGGCGGCATGTCTGACGCCGTTGGGCGGGTGCGAGCCTATCACCAGCGCACCAAGCACATGCCCGAGCGTTACGCCCGCGGGCCGGGTTACCTGGACTGGGCTAGCCAGCCCGACCCGTTTCGCCGCTTCTCGGGCGTCCGTGTGGTCGAGCTGCCGCTGGTCGGCGACGACGGCACGCCGCCATACGACGCGCTTTTCCATTCCACGGAGACGCCGCCTCGGCCGCTGACCGCCGAGAGCCTCGGCCTCTTCCTCGAACTCTCGCTCGGGCTCACCGCCTGGAAGGAGCTCCAGGGCACGCGCTGGGCGTTGCGCAGCAACCCGTCGAGCGGCAACCTGCACCCCACCGAAGGTTACGTGGTGCTGCCGGCGCTTGCCGCCCTGTCGGATCGCCCCGGGATGTATCATTACGCACCGCGCGAGCACGCGCTCGAACAGCGTTGCGTCCTTGGCGAAACGGCGCAAAACGCCCTCGCCGCCGGGCTGCCGGCAGGCGGCTTCCTCGTCGGGCTCACGTCCGTGCACTGGCGCGAGGCCTGGAAATACGGCGAGCGCGCCTATCGCTACTGTCAGCATGACGTCGGCCACGCCCTCGGGGCGTTGTGCTTCGCCGCCGCGGCGCTTGGTTGGCGCGCCGCGCTCCTATCGGCGCTCTCCGACGCCGAAGTCGCCGGACTACTCGGCCTCGATCGCGCCTCCGACTTCGCCGGCGCCGAAACCGAGCATCCCGACCTGATCGCGGCGGTGCTCACCGACCCGGCCGCCGCGCCCCCCCGCGGCCTCGCGGAAGGCGCGGTCGCCGGCGTGCGCGCCGGCCACTGGGCGGGAACGGCGAACCGGCTCAGCCCGAAACGCGTCGACTGGCCGGCGATCGGGACCGTAGAGGACGCCGCCGTCAAGCCGTCCACGCCACCACTCCCGCTGCGCGACGCGGCGGTGACAGGCGCCCGTGCGGCGGCGATACATGATGCTCCACGGGCAGCGGAGATCATCCGTCAGCGGCGTAGCGCCGTCGCCATGGACGGGCGAACCGGTCTGTCGCTCGACGCCTTCCTCGGCATGCTCGCGCGTACCCTGCCCGATCGGCCGCACCCGCCGTGGACGGCGATTGATTTTCCCGCCCGGATCCTTTTGTGCCTGTTCGTGCACCGGGTCGATGGGCTGTCACCCGGCATTTACGTTCTCATGCGGGACGAGACCCGGCTCGACGCCTTCCGTGCCGCCTGTCACCAGGGGTTCGCCTGGAGGCACGTCGAGTCGAGCGGGATGCCGCTTTACGCCTTGGATCTGGGGGACTGCCGCCGGGCCGCCGCCGACGCAAGCTGCTTCCAGGAGATCGCCGGTGACAGCGCCTTCAGCCTGGCTATGGTGGCCGACTTTGTGCGCACGCTGGAGGAGGATGGGGCGTGGGCCTACCGCCGCCTGTTCTGGGAAACCGGCCTGATCGGCCAAGTGCTGTACCTCGAGGCCGAGGCCGCCGACGTGCGCTCGACCGGCATGGGCTGCTACTTCGACGACATCGTGCATCGACTGCTCGACCTCGACCTCGCGGACGACGCTTGGCAGAGCCTCTATCATTTCACCGTTGGCGGCGCGGTGGAGGATGAGCGGCTAACCACGCTACCGGCCTACGGCCACTTACCGCTCGAGCGAACCTCGCCGTCTCGGCGTGCCCCGCCCCGTCCCATGGTCCGCGCTGGCGGCGACGGCGGATAACCCGGCTCCCGTCCCACGCCGCCAATCCCTCGGCCGGTGAGCTTCGCATCAGTCACGAACCCACCTCCCCTTGGGACACGCCTCGGCGCGGGCGCGGACGGCGCGAAGGACCGTCGATCCCGGATTACGGCCAGAGCCCGGATTAAGGCCAGAGACGGTCCAATTCCTTCGCCAGCTCCAAGGCGCCGGATACGCCGGGATGGACCGCGCCGTCCGGGGACCGTTCGATGAGAGGCTGGATGGAAAAGCCTATATCCAGGTTAAGGGCACCAAAAGGGCTTTTCGATCTCTCGGCGCGCCTCTTCACGGTCTAAAACGGAAATTCCCTTTGAACCCGTTTAAATCAGCTTAGCCCGTTTCCCTCAGGAATCGGGACATACCGGGACTAAAAAAAACGGTGAAAATGGGAGCCCTGCGGCATAAGCGCGCGCAGGGCTCCAAGTGAGTTCACGACGAAGTTCGATACCCCAGCCATGGACTCTATGTGACCGGGCCCCTCATTCTGGCTGCGGCACGATGCGAATATACGGCTTCGGGGACTCCCAGCCGCCCGGGTACTTCGCCTTGGCCTCCTCATCGGAGACCGCGGGAACGATGATGACTTTGTCGCCTTGCTTCCAGTTGACCGGCGTCGCCACCTTATGCTGGGCCGTCAGCTGGCAAGAGTCGAGCAGCCGGAGCACCTCGTCGAAGTTTCGGCCCGTGCTCATCGGGTAGGTCAGCATCGCCTTGATCGTCTTGTCCGGTCCGATGAGGAACACCGAACGCACGGTCGCGTTATCGGCTGGCGTCCGGCCCTCCGACGTATCGCCCGCATCGGCCGGCAGCATGTCGTAGAGTTTCGCCACCTTGAGTTCAGTGTCGCCGATCAACGGGTAGTTGACGGCATGACCCTGCGTCTCCTCGATGTCCTTGGACCACTCCGCGTGCTTGTCCACCGGATCGACGCTGAGGCCGATGATCTTGCAGTTGCGTTTGTCGAACTCCGGCTTCAGCCCCGCCATGTAACCGAGTTCGGTGGTGCACACCGGGGTGAAGTCCTTGGGATGCGAAAAGAGAATCGCCCATCCATCGCCGATCCAATCGTGGAAGTTGATGGTGCCTTCCGTCGTCTCCGCGGTGAAGTCCGGAGCTTCGTTACCTATTCTGAGTACCATGACTCACCTCCAATAATTTTCTCTAGGGGGTTAGTGTTTAAGTGTCACCTCTTCAACAGCGCCCATCAGCCGTGTGTATCCTTCCGCATCGGCGGCGAGGATGACGGCCAGTTTGCGCTTGACGCCCGTCTCCCCCATAGGCACCTCCCGTTGGGCCCTCTGAGGCGGCCACTCTATGCCAATTCTGGCTGAGCGACAAACAGCACACACAAGGGTTCGCAATCTGTCGATGTGATCAACCTGATTAGCGCCCAAATCGGACTGTACGGGAATTAACCCTTTTCCGTATATGCGCGATCTAGCCCTGATTCAGACTGAATTTCGGATGCGTGGGATCGCGGCCTGCCCGCCTGTACGGAAAAGAAGGGTTTTGCGTATAGGCAGCCGAACAGGATTCGGCGCAGATGGTTTCGAATAGGCCGTGGACGAGCAGTCTGCTAACATCGGGCATAGAACCTGCAAGGGGGAAACCATGGCCACATACATCATGCTCTTGAACTACACCGATCAGGGCATCCGTAATGTCAAGGACTCGCCCAACCGTTCGGATGCGGCGAAGGCGCTGGCCCAAAAGTTGGGCGGGGAGTTCAAGCAAATCTATCTGACCTTGGGGACTTACGACCTGGTGGTCGTCCTTGAACTACCGGACGATGCGGCGGCGGCAAAGTTCGCCCTCACGACGGGCGCTCTTGGAAACATACGGACGACCACGCTCAAGGCGTTCAACGAGGCAGAGTATCGCGACATCATCGCGGCGTTGCCCTGACGGCGGGGACCGGCGTTAAACCCACACCGCTGAAACGGGGCGTCTTGGCGGCCTGATGAAGTCTTGTGCCGCCGGCCCCGGCGGGCAGCCGGGCGGGTATACGGTAAACAAGTGATTGCCGTACCCCCCAAGAATGGGGGTCGAGAGCTATGCCCGAAAGTTGGTGACGGGGACATCAGGCGGCGTGTTTGATTTGCTTGATCCCGTCCTTGAACGGCACTCCTTCGATGAGTTCGGCGAGTTGGTTTGATCCATCCAGCTTCCGCCATT
>JADFJG010000062.1 GCA_022566265.1 Pseudomonadota bacterium
CAGTTCCAATAACTCGGTCATCAGGGCGACGACATAGGGCTGGGAAATGGTCTGGCCATGGCCGATGGGAAGGGGCCGGTTCTCATAGGCGAGAGGCGCTTGGGAAAGTGATACGAATTCCTCGCGCGGGACCTTGGCCATGGCGTCGATCACCTCCTTCGCCAGGGCCATCCTTCCGGTGTAGGCGGCGGTCTCGCGGATCTCGGCCTCGATCTCGCGCAGCAGGCGAACCTGCCGGTCCTGGCGCTCCGAGGTGTTCATTGCCTCCGAAGTGTTCATTCCCAGGCTCTCGTTCATCTACTCCACGATATGCCGCTTACCAAGGGGGGACACCGTGCTCGCCTGGGGGCCCTTCTCGCTCTCCCCGTCCATCGCCACGAAACGCACCTCGGCGCCGGCGGCGAGACTGTCGAACGATTCGTTGGTGACGCTGTTCCTGTGGAAATAGATTTCCCGCCCGTCGGGAGTCTCGATGAAGCCGTAATCGTCGAACAACTTGGCGATTCGTCCGTGGGGCGGCACCTCGTGGGTCTTGGTGTCGCCTCGCTTGCGGCGCACATGGTCCCGGAGCTGACGCTGGAGGGCGTTGAAGGCGTCGCGAAGCGCGACGTAGACGTCCTCATGGGCGTGTTTGCCGGCGGGGTCGCGGTTGACCACCAACTCGCCGCCGGGCACGCCGAGCGAAATCGCCACGTGATAAAGCATTCCCTTGTGTTGATGGCGGTGGGGGGCGGAGACGACGACGCGGCAAGAGGTGATTCGGTCGGAGAACTTCCCGAGCCTGTCGACCCTTTCCTCGATACGCCGCTTAATCTTTTCGGACGGCTTCATATCACGGAAACTGATGTGCAGGGGAATATCCAACGGGTTCTCCTCGGTTCACTGCTGATCGGGCGCCCCGGCAGACCGCCGGTCCATCGCCCGGGCGGTGGCGAAAGTCCGATTTCCGAACTTCGAATTATAAGCACTAAAACCGGATGCCGCCCAATTCTTTGACCTCGATCGAGGCGCTAGTACCTACTTTCATAGAAGGGTGATACATATGATCGTCTTTTCGCGGCCACCGGGGTGGAGGCGTCGCGCCGGCGATGTCCGGACATCGTCAAGCGGCGGTGACGCCCTCCGGTGGCCGCGAAAAGCGACCCTTCGGGCGGCCTTGCAGGCTCTTACGCTCTCGTCGCGCGGCCCTTGTGATGGACCGGCATCACGGCGGACCACGCTCCTAGCCGAAGAACCTGCAAGGCCGTCAGATGTGTCACCCCTCTATGAAAGTAGGTACTGGAGCCGTAAGCGAAGGCTCAGGCGAGCGCCGCCTTCAGGTCATCGAGGGAGAAGGGCTTTGGCAGCATCCGGCGCATATTGAGGCCGTGAATGCCGCCAAGCTTCATGGCCTGGTCGAGCATCAATTCGCCATGGGAGGAGATGAGGATGATATCGGCGGCGCACTTCCGGTCGGCGAGGAACTTCAGAAGCTCCATGCCGTCATGATCGGGAAGGGCGAGATCGAGAACGATGCGGTGGGGGTGGGATTCCAGATACCGGGCCATGAACTCGGCGCCGCTATGGGTGGTGGTCACCTCGTAACCCTGTTCCTCCGCGATATCGCCGATGACGGCGCAAACCTCCGTATCGTCGTCGACGATCAACAAGCGCCTGGCGCCAACCTCCACCGTCTGCCCCCCATAGGTTATTACCAGCGATGGCTATAGTTGATTGACTACTTAGTATACAAACCTACTATAGGTATCAATTCTTATTATAAGGGTATTACGGCAATATGCACATGATTTCTGTCCCAATCTCGGCGAAATCCAACAACAGCCGCGTGAACTTGTCCTCGAATCGCCGGTCCAATGACCGTGGGCGCGCGGTTTCCTGTTCGCTGGAAGAAGCGCGCACCGCAAGGGAACAGCGGAAGATCGCACCAGGGCGATGGTAAGGAAGTGACGGGATCGGCGGATGCCGTCCGGTCAATGCGCCACTGGTCCAGGGGGGCGGTCCAGCCTATCTCGGTGCGGCGAGCCTCATGGAAGTGGCGGCGATGATCGGTCCCCCACCCGCCTCCTGGACGATGACGGCGCAGTTCTCGAAGCCCGCGCGCCTCTCGACCGTGAGGTCCAGCGGGATCTCCATGGCCTCGCCACGCCAGGTGCCGATGCGCCGGATGTCGCGGACGACATGAAAATAACTCAGCGTCCGCCCGGCGTTCTCGCCGCGGCCGATCTTGGTGGTGTGCTTGTCGTCGAAGGCGACGAGCCACACGGCGGCCTCGCCGGAATAAGGGCGCGCGGGAATCCGCAGCGTGCCCCGGCTCCCCTCTCCGGCAACGAGGGAGATGCCGAGCTTCCGGGGACCACTGCCCGCGAGGCGATCGACGATGCGCTTGATGGCCGTCTCGTCCGAGCCGACCTCCTGGTACCGGCCGTCGATCACCATTTGCGGCGTATAGACGTAACGCTGGCCAAGGGCGGGCATATAGGCGCGCTGGCGTTCGGTCATCCTCGGGCTCGAAAACGGGTCCTTCCAGCCGATGTAATTCCAGTAATCGACGTGAAAGGATAGCGCCAGCACGCCTTTGCGCTGGGCCAGTTCACCAAGCAACGCATCGGCCGGCGGGCACGACGAACATCCCTGGGAGGTAAAAAGCTCAACCACGACGGGGGAGCCGGGCGGGCGAGCGTGCTCCGCCGCCAGGGACGCCCGGGAAACGCCAATAGCGGCCAAAAGAGCCGCAAGGCAGAGAGTGGTCCAGAGCTTCGACACCGATCTCATCGATGACAATCTACTCCCGTAGGGCGGTGCGGCGCCAATCACGATGTCATCACATATTGGTGAAGGGGGCGCGATTGGGTACAACGGCGCTCTCAAGCCCACCAACCACGAGGGCCGATCATGGCGAAGCGGGTCGATAACGTACTCTTCCTTTGCACCGGCAACTCGGCCCGCAGCATCATGGCCGAGGCCATCCTCGCGAGATTGGGCGAGGGGCGCTTTCGCGCCTTCAGCGCCGGCGCCCGCCCGGCCGGGGATATCCATCCCGAGACCCGGGCGCTTCTTCGATCGTTGGGCTACCGGACCGAGGGGCTCCGGAGCAAGGGCTGGGAAGAATTCTCCGGCGGCGATGGCGCCGCCATGGAGATCGTCATCACGGTCTGCGACCGGGCGGCGAGGGAAGCCTGTCCGGTGTGGCCCGGCCATCCGCTGACGGCGCACTGGGGTTTCGAGGACCCGGCGGCGTTTCGCGGCCCCGGCGCCGAGAGGCGGGCGGTCTTCGCCCGGGTCTATGACCGGATCGAATCCGCGGTCAAGCTGCTGGTGAAGCTTCCCATCGGCTCCCTCGGTCCGGCCGGGCTGAAACGCGAGATCGACGCCATCGGCCGGCGATGAACCGCCGGTGCCGGCGATGAACCGCCGGTGCCAGCAATAAACCGACGGTGGAAGTGAATTTTCATTGTCCGGCGGATGTCAATTCATTAGTAACTAAGGCTCGTTTCGATTTGTTGATCTAGATTGATTTGGGATGACTGTGAAATGGCGACGATAGAATCCACTCC
Source organism: Pseudomonadota bacterium (assembly GCA_022566265.1). Taxonomy (GTDB): domain Bacteria; phylum Pseudomonadota; class Alphaproteobacteria; order SMXQ01; family SMXQ01; genus JACZQV01. The sequence goes on from JADFJG010000062.1 coordinate 3,555, forward strand.
CGAGATGGCGGCCAATGTCTATGACACCATGGAGCGCAATCTCGAGGTCGTCCGCCGCCGGTTGGGACGACCCCTGACCCTGGCGGACAAGGTCCTGCTGGGACATTTGGACGACCCGGAAAACCAGGAGATGGAACCCGGCGAGAGTTATCTGTTCCTGCGCCCGGACAGGGTGCTCTTGCAGGACGTGCTGGGACAGACCGGCATGCAGCAGTTCATGCAGACCAAGAAGGACAAGATTGCCGTCCCCACCACCATCCACTGCGACCACCTCATCCAGGCCCGGGTGGAGGGCGCGGTGGACCTTAAGGAGTCCCTGGCGGAAAACGGCGAGGTCTATGACTTCCTTCGCGCCACGGCGGCCAAGTACGGGGCCGGCTTCTGGGGACCGGGCGCCGGCATCATTCATCAGGTGGCGCTGGAAAACTACGCCTTCCCCGGCCAGCTGATGATCGGCACCGATTCCCACACCCCCAATGCCGGCGGCCTCGGCGCCTGCGCGGTGGGCGTCGGCGGCGCCGACGCGGTGGAAGTGATGGCGGGGCTGCCGTGGGAGGTGCTTTACCCCAAGCATATCGCGATCTATCTCACCGGCGAGATGAGCGGTTGGACGGCGCCCAAGGACGTCATCCTCTTCGTCGCCGGCGAGTTGACCGTTTCCGGCGGAACCAACGCCATCGTCGAATATATCGGCCCCGGCGCCCGCACCATCAGCGCCACCGGCAAGGCCACCATCACCAACATGGGGGCGGAGTTGGGCGCCACGACGTCGATGTTCCCCTACGACGAGCATATGGCCAAATATCTGCAAGCCACCGGCCGCGCCGCCCTGGTGCCGCTAGCGGAGAAGCACACGCATTTGCTGGCGCCCGACGACGAGGTCGAGGCCGACCCCGAGAAACACTATGACCGGGTCGTCAGGCTGGATCTTTCCACCCTCGAGCCTCACGTCGTCGGCCCCCACACTCCCGACCGCGCGCGGCCGATTTCCCGGCTCGCCGCCGAGGTCGCCGAGCCCGGCAACGAATTCGTCGACGACATCTCGACGGCGCTGATCGGCAGCTGCACCAACTCATCCTATGAGGACATGAGCCGGAGCGCGGACGTAGCCGACCAGGCCAAGGCCCGTGGCCTGAACTCGGCGGTGCCCTTCATGGTCACGCCTGGCTCCGAGCAGGTGCGCGCGACCATCGAGCGCGACGGGCAGATGCACTCCCTGAAAGAGATCGGCGGCACGGTCCTCGCCAATGCCTGCGGCCCCTGCATCGGCCAGTGGCGCCGGGCCAAGGAGATGACGGCGGCGCCCAACACCATCGTCACTTCGTATAACCGCAACTTCCCGAGGCGCAACGACGGTCAGCCGACGACGATGAATTTCATCGCCAGCCCCGAGATCGTCACCGCCATGGCCATCGCCGGCAAGCTCTCGTTCAACCCCTTGACCGATTCCCTGACCGGCGCCGATGGCGAGGCGTTCCAATTCACCGCCCCCAAAGCCGCCCCGGAGGTCCCGGAAAAAGGCTTCGACAAGGGCCAGTCCTCTTATCTGGCGCCGCCCGACGATGGCGGCGATATCGAGATCACGGTCGATCCCAACAGCGCCAGGATTGCGCTGATGGAGCCCTGGCCGGCCTGGGATGGCAACGACTTCATCGATATGCCGGTGCTGATGAAGACCAAGGGCAAGACCACGACCGACCACATTTCCCCCGCCGGCCCCTGGCTGAGTTTGCGCGGGCACCTCGACAAGTTCAGCGACAACATGTTCATGGGCGCCACCAACGCCTACACCGGCGATACCGGCACCGGCAAGAACGTGCTGACCGGCGAGCAAGGCCAGGCGATCTCCAAGATCGCCAGGCACTACAAGGCCCAGGGCGTGAAGTGGGTGGTGATCGGCGATAAAAACTATGGCGAGGGTTCGAGCCGCGAGCACGCCGCCCTGTCGCCGCGCCTCCTTGGCGGCGTCGCGGTCATCGTCCGCGGCTTCGCCCGCATTCACCAATCCAACCTCAAGAAGCAAGGCCTGCTGGCGCTGACGTTCCCGGATCCGGCGGACTACGACAGGATACTCGAGGACGATCGGTTAAGCCTCGTCGGACTGGCCGATATGGCGCCCGACAAGCCCGTCGAATGCCTCATCGCCCACGCCGACGGGTCGAAAGAGACCCTGAAGCTCGATCACACCTTCACCGAGTCGCAACTCGAATGGTTCCGGCTCGGCTCGGCGTTGAACCAGTTCCATAACTAGAACCTTATCCCGGCGCGCCCATGAAGGGCTCGCCTCTTGTTCCCTCAAGCGCCGGGCGCGGGCGTCCGCCCGCTTGGCTTTCCTCGTTTCGGCTCGGGCGCGCGGTCGCGCTTGCCAGCGAGCCGATGAAGGTCTTCATCGGCTCGCTGGTATCATACCGGCGGCGAAAAAATCACAATTCCGCCACTTTCCCGGCCCATTGCCGACACATTGTCGCCCTTAGCTGTCGGGGCTGATACGTTCTTTGCATCTAGCCCCCCAACTAACGTGCGAAGAAGATCTTCAGCTAGCCTCCAATCCGGCCCCCCAAAGGTCGGAGTAGGGCGGTCACCGGTTCCCAACCAGTGGCCGCCCTTTTTTTGTCTTATCCCCTCAAGCGCCGGGCGCGGTCGCGCTTGCCACCGAGCCGATGACCACTCGGGCCGGGCGGGCGGGCCCGGTTCCTGTGCGCCGGGAGACGGCTGTGTTATGAGGTAAGGTCATGAGCACATTCGCCGGTCATGGATTGGGTTGCACGCGCTCCGAGCGCATGGTTTTCGCCGGCCTCGACTTCGCCGTCGACAGCGGCGCCGTCCTTATCCTCACCGGACCCAACGGCGTCGGCAAATCGAGCCTGTTGCGCCTGATGGCCGGCCTTCTGGAACCGGCGGCGGGCAGGATCACCTGGGACGGCGCGCCGATGAATGACGATCCCGAGGCCCATGGCGCGCGCCTCGACTATCTCGGCCATCTCGATGGCGTCAAGGGGCTGCTTAGCGTGGCGGAGAATCTGCGCTTCTGGACCGGGCTTGGCGGCGCGCCCGACGGCGCGATCATGGGCGCGCTCGAGGCCATGGGCTTGGCGCGGCTCGCCGATCTGCCGTCCCGCTTCCTGTCCGCCGGCCAACGCCGCCGCCTCGCCTTGGCGCGGATCATCGCCGGAACCAAGCCGCTGTGGCTACTGGATGAGCCGACGTCGGGGCTGGATGCGGGCGCGCACGCCGCCTTCGAGGACGCCGTCGGCCAGCACTGCCGATCGCGCCAAGGCATGGCGGTGATCGCCACCCACACGTCGCTGTCGATCGAAGGCGCGCGGGTGCTCGAACTTTCGCCTTATGCGGAGAAGGCGCGGGAGCAGGCAGTCGAGGCGGTGTGGTGAACCGCTTTACGCTTATCGTCGCCCGTGACCTCAGGCTGGCGCTCAGGCGCGGCGCCGACAGCACCATGGTGGTGGCTTTCTTCGTCCTGACCGTGGTGCTTTTTCCCCTCGGCGTCGGGCCCGATACCGCGATTCTCGCCCGCATCGGCCCGGGCGTCATCTGGGTCACGGCGTTGCTGGCCTCGATGCTGTCGCTCGAACGCCTGTTCCAAGCCGATTTCGAGGACGGAAATCTCGACCTTCTGGTCCTCGGCTCCCTGCCGCTCGAGGCCGTCGTCCTCGCCAAGTCCCTGGCCCATTGGTTGACCACGGGGATGCTGCTGATCGTCGCCGCCCCGGTGCTCGCCCTGCTCCTCAACATGAGCGCCGAGGGATTCGGCGCCCTGGTTCTCGCCATGCTTCTCGGCACGCCGTCGCTGACCCTGATCGGCGCCGTCGGGGCGGCGCTGACGGTCGGCGCCAGGCGCGGCGGCGCGTTGTTGTCGCTGCTGGTGCTGCCGCTCTACGTTCCGGTGCTGATCTTCGGCGTCGGCGCCGTCGATGCCGCCATATCGGGCATGGCGATGCGTCCCCATTTCCTGATCCTGGGCGCCCTGTTGGCCGGCACCCTGGTCCTGGCGCCGCTTGCCGGCGCCGCCGCGCTGCGCCAGGCGGTGCAATGATGGTTCTGGAAAAACGGCCCCCCTCTTGCTAAACCCTCCGATGCCGTGACCCTCGTGATGGTGGAAGTCCAAAGATGCACCGTTTCGCCAACCCCAACTTCTTCCTGAGACTGACCGCCAGGATATTGCCGTGGTGCGCCCTGGCGACGGCGGCGGCGTTCATCGCCGGGCTCTATCTGGCGCTTGGGGTTTCGCCGCCCGATTACCAGCAGGGAGAGAGCGTGCGCATCATGTATGTCCACGTCCCGTCGGCGTGGATGGCGCTTTCCGTTTACAGCTTCGTGGCCGCGGCCTCGGCGGTCGCCTTGATCTGGAAACACCCCTTGGCCGACCTCGCCGCCAAGGCCGCCGCCCCGATCGGCGCCGGCTTCACCTTGATCGCGCTTGTCACCGGCGCCCTTTGGGGCCAGCCGAGCTGGGGCACCTGGTGGGTATGGGACGCCAGGCTGACCTCGATGCTGGTGCTGTTCTTCCTCTATCTCGGCTACATCGCCCTGGTGAACGCCTTCGACGATCCCATCCGCGGCGCCAAGGCGGGCGCGGTCCTGGCGCTGGTCGGCTTCGTCAACATCCCCATCATCAAGTTTTCGGTGGACTGGTGGAACACGCTGCATCAGCCGGCCAGCATCACCCGGATCGGCGCCCCGGCCATACATTCGTCGATGCTCACCCCGCTGATCCTCATGGCCCTGGCCTTCGCCGGCTATTTCGTCTGCGTCCTGATCCTGAGGGTGCGGAGCGAGATCGCCGGGCGCAAGATCCGGGCCCTGCGCATCATCCAGGCCCAGGGATGACCGCATCCCGAATTGACTCAGCCAAGGGCGGCGCACTAGTTTTTGCATAGGATGGGTATAGACGTAACAAGGAGATTTTGATGAACCGAGCGATGTTACTGGCCTTGTCCCTCGTGGCGGCGCTTGCCGTTGTGTCCGGACCGGCGCTTGCCGGCGGTGACGCCGCCAAGGGAAAGAAGGTGTTCGCGAAATGCAAGGCCTGTCACGCCCTTGCCGAGGGCAAGAACAAGATCGGACCCAGCCTGTACGGCGTGTTCGGACGCAAGGCCGGCACCGCGCCCGGCTTCAAGCGCTTCTCTCCGGCGATAAAGAAATCGGGCGTGGTTTGGGACGCCGAGACCCTCGATAAATACCTCGCCAAACCGAAAGATTTCATCAAGGGCGGCCGCATGCCGTTTGCCGGCCTCAAGAAAAAGGCCGACCGGGACAACCTCATCGCCTATCTCGAGAAAGCGACCAAGGCGAAGTAACGCCGGGGCCCCTTGGAGGGGGCCTCCGTTCCATGGCCGAGGCACCCCCCCGGAAGGTGGGCCCGGGGTTCGCTCGACGCCGCCATTTAAGCCTCCATGGGTCGTGCTTACATGTTTAGATGGAAGCAGTTGCTTAGATGAAGGCTTCGGCGCCTTGGCGCGCGGAGTCGGGTAAGGTTCGGCGATGGACGGCATTCGGGCGTTTTTCGAGATGGGCGGGTACGGCGTCTATGTGTGGCCGGCATTCGGTGTCACCGCCATCGTCCTTATCGGTCTGGCGCTGGCGAGTCTCAGATCGCTCCACGACAACGAAGAGACGCTCGAGGGCCTCCAGGGCGAACGGCGGCGGCGGGCGGCGGTGGCCGGGGGTCAAGCCGACGGCACCGACGGGGACGGACGATGACGCGCAAACGGCGCCGGCTTTACTTCGTCCTGTTCGCCATGATCGGGCTTGGCGCCGCCACCGCGCTGGTGCTCGGCGCCATCGAGGACAGCCTGGTGTTCTTCTACACGCCGACGGACCTCGCCGAAAAAGACATCCCCACGGACCGGCGCATGAGGATCGGCGGACTGGTCGCCGAAAACAGCGTCAAGCGCGCGGCCGACGGTCTCAGCGTGAATTTCATCGTCACCGACCTCACCAACACTTTGCCCGTCACCTATAAGGGCATCCTTCCCGACCTCTTCCGCGAGGGCCAGGGCGTCGTCGCCGAAGGCAAAATCGACGCCGGCGGGGTGTTCCGGGCGGACGCGGTGCTGGCCAAGCACGACGAGAACTACATGCCGGCGGAGGTCGCCGAGGCGCTGAAAAAATCCGGCCAATGGAAGGGGCCCGGGGAAGGGAGCACCGGGGAAGGGAACGCCGGCGCCATGATCGCGGAGATCGGCCATTACGCCCTGCTGCTCGCCTTGGGGCTGGCGATCGCCCAAGGCGTGCTGCCGCTTTGGGGCGCCGGGCGCGATGACCCCAAGCTCATGGCGGTCGGGCCGGTGGCGGCGACCGGGCAGTTCGCCTTCCTCATTATCGCCTTCGCCAGCCTTATATACCTCTATGTGGTGTCCGATTTCTCGGTCGAGAACGTCGCCCAGAATTCCCATTCGGCGAAACCGCTGCTCTACAAGATCTCCGGCGTTTGGAGCAATCACGAGGGTTCGATGGTGCTCTGGGTGCTGATCCTGGCCTTGTTCGGCGCCATGGTGGCGATCTTCGGGACCAACCTGCCGCCGGGCTTGCGCGCCCGGGTGCTGGCGGTCCAGGGCTGGATCGGCGTCGCATTCCTGACCTTCATCCTGTTCACCTCCAACCCGTTCCTCAGGCTCTCGCCGGTGCCGGCCGACGGCAACGGGCTCAACCCGTTGCTGCAGGATCCCGGCCTCGCCTTCCATCCACCCTTCCTTTATCTCGGTTATGTCGGCTTTTCCGTGGCCTTCTCCTTCGCCATCGCGGCGTTGATCGAGGGCCGGGTCGATCCCGCCTGGGCGCGCTGGGTCCGGCCCTGGACACTGGCCGCCTGGTGCGCGCTTACCCTCGGCATCGCGCTCGGCAGTTGGTGGGCCTATTACGAGCTCGGCTGGGGTGGCTTCTGGTTCTGGGACCCGGTGGAGAACTCCTCGTTCATGCCCTGGCTGTCGGGCACGGCACTTCTCCATTCCGCCATCGTGCTCGAGCGGCGAGACGCGCTCAAGAGCTGGACCATCCTGCTCGCCATCACCACCTTCGTCCTCAGCCTTATCGGCACCTTCCTGGTCCGCTCCGGTGTTCTTACCTCGGTTCATACCTTCGCCAGCGATCCCGCCCGCGGCCTTTTCATCCTTTTGATTCTCATCGTCGCCGCCGGCGGATCCTTGGCGCTGTTCGCCACCCGCGCGCCGAAGTTCAAGGCCGGCGGCCTGTTCGCGCCGATCTCGCGGGAAGGGGCGCTGGTGTTGAACAATTTGTTGCTGGTAACCGCCTGCGCCACGGTGTTCCTCGGCACGCTCTATCCCCTGTTCCTCGATGCGCTCGATCTCGGCAAGGTGTCGGTCGGCGCGCCCTATTTCAACGCCACCTTCATTCCGATCATGACGCCGCTGGTCGTGGCCATGGCCGTTGGCCCGATGCTGGCGTGGAAACGGGGCGACATCAAGGGCGTCATCGGGCGGCTCAAATTCGCCCTTATCGTCGGGGTGATCGTCACCCTTGGCACCTGGTATGCGATGGGCGGAGATGTACTGGCGGCCGCCGGTATCGGTCTCGCCGCGTGGCTGGTCCTCGGCGCGCTGATGGAGTTCGCCGGACGGATCAAGCTCTTCCGCGTTCCCCTCGCCGCCTCTCTCGCGCGCCTCAAGAACCTGCCGCGCTCGGCCTTCGGCATGACCATCGCCCACGCCGCCCTTGGCATCGTCGTCGCCGGCATCACCGCCTCCTCGGCATGGCAGACCGAGAAAATCCTGGTCATGACCAAGGGCGCGAGCGTCGAGCTCGCCGGCTATAGCTTCGTCTTCGCCGGTGTCGAGGAGGCGGAGGGACCCAACTACACGGTTAAGCGCGGCACCTTCGAAGTGACCCTCGACGGCAGGGACGTGGCGAGGTTGACGACGGAACGGCGATTCTATCCGGTGCGCAACATGACGACGACCGAAGCGGCGATCCACACCACCTGGTTCGCCGACCTTTACGCCGTGGTCGGCGATGCCGACGGAAAAGGCGGGTGGACCGTCAGGCTTTATCACAACCCGCTGGTGCCCTGGATATGGGTCGGCGCCGTGCTGATGGCGCTGGGCGGCCTCGTTTCGCTCACCGACCGCCGCCACCGTGTCGGCGCCCCGGCGCGGACGAGAAAGACCGCCGCCAGGACGAAGCCGCCGGGCGGCGGAGCCCGGCCGGCAACCGCATAATCGGCGCGTCCCGCCATGCGCCTGGTCTACATCATTCCCCTCGCCGTATTCGCCACCGTCGCCGCCGCCTTCGGTGTCGGGCTGACGCTCAAGCCCAATATCGTGCCCTCGGCGCTGATCGACAAGCCGGTGCCGGAGTTCACCCTCGCCGGACTTCCCGGCGCCGAAGTGGAGCTGGCCGAGGGGTTCTCCAGCGCCGACCTCAGGGGCCGGGTCTCGATCGTCAACGTCTTCGCGTCCTGGTGTTTCCCGTGCCGCATCGAGCATCCCCTTCTCATGCGCCTGGCGCGAAACCCGAAGGTCCGGATCTTCGGCCTCAACTACAAGGACCGGCCCGAGGACGCGCGCGCCTGGCTCAAGGAACTGGGCAATCCCTACCATCGCATCGGCGTCGACAGGGAGGGGCGTATCGCCATCGACTGGGGGGTCTACGGGGTGCCCGAGACCTTCATCATCGATGCCGGGGGGCGCATCCGCTACAAGCATGTCGGGCCGATCACGCCCTCCGACCTGGACGAAATCATCGTGCCGATCATCGACAGGCTGAGCGAGTGAAGGCCAGCCATCGCGCCGTCGTCCTCGCCGCCGTCCTCGCCGTCCTGGCGCTCGCCCCGGCGCCCGGCGGCAACCGGGCCTTGGCGGTGAAACCCGACGAGATGCTGGCGGATGCGGCGATGGAAGCGCGGGCGCGCGAGATCAGCAAGGGATTGCGCTGCCTGGTCTGTCAGAACCAGTCGATCGACGATTCCGACGCCGAGCTCGCCCGCGACCTCCGCATCCTGGTGCGCCAGCGCCTGAAGGCCGGCGACAGCGACGAGGCCGTCTTCCGCTTCGTCGTCGACCGCTACGGTGACTTCGTGCTGCTCAAGCCGCCGATGAAACCGGTGACATATATCCTTTGGTTCGGCCCCCTCCTGATCCTGCTCGGGGCGATGGCGGTGCTGGTCTTCTTTTTCATCCGCCGGCGCGGGACGCCGATCACCGCCTCCCCGGCGTTGAGCGAGGACGATCTCGCGCGCCTCGAGGCCTTGCTCGACGGGGACCGGGATGAGAGGGAAGAGCCTTGATGCTGTGGCCGGTGTTGGGCGCGATGACCCTGGCGGCGCTTGCCTTGCTGATCTTCCCCCTGTTGCGCCGCCACGGCGGGTCGATCGGGCGCGAGGCCTATGACATCGTCGTCTATCGCGATCAACTCGACGAAATAGAGCGCGATCTCGAGCGTGGCGTCGTCACCATCGATGAGGCCGAGGCGGCGAGGTCCGAGATCGCCAGACGCCTGCTTGCGGCGGCAAAGAGCGCGGAGCCGGCGGAACCCGGCGGTAAAGCGGTGCCGTCGCGGCGCCCGATCCTCGTCGCCGCCGGTGTCATCGTCATCTCGCTGCCGCTGGCGGCGGGGATAGGTTATCTGTATCTCGGCTCCCCCGGCCTAACCGGGCAGCCCTTCGCCGGGCGGGCGCCGGCCCAAGGTCCATCCGACACCGAGATCGGGGTCCTGGCCGCCAAGCTCGCCAACAGGCTCGAGCAATCGCCGGGCGATCTCAAGGGCTGGTTGCTGTTGGCCTCGACCTATACCCAACTCGAGCGTTTCGACGACGCCGCCAAGGCCTACGCCCGCGCCATCCCGCTGGCCAGCGAGAAGCCGGAAACACTGTCCGACATCACCGCCGCCTATGGCGAGGCGCTGATGATGGCGAGCGGCGGCGTGGTCACGCCGGTCGCCCGGGCGGCATTCGTGGAAGCGCTGGCCAAGAACGGCGCCAATGTCCGGGCCAGTTATTATCTCGGATTGGCGCTGCTTCAGGAAGGCAAGGCACTGGAAGCATTGCGGATTTGGCTGGCGCTGGCGGGGGGAGCGGACGCCGACGCGCCGTGGTCGGCGGACCTTCGAAAACGGATCTCGCGGATCGCCAAGGAACAAAACATCGACATAAGCAAGCTTGGACCGCCGGCGGGCCCGGCGGGCGAAATCGGAGCCGGGAAGGCGCCGCCGCCCGGACCCGGCCGGGCCGATATCGAGGCGGCGTCGCGGATGGGCGCGGACGAACGCCAGGCGATGATCGAAACCATGGTGGCCCGCCTCGCCACCCGTCTCGAGTCCGAGCCCGAGGATTTCGACGGTTGGCGGCGGTTGGCGCGCTCCTACGCGGTGCTGGGCCGGGACGATGGCGCGCGCGACGCCTACGCCCGGGCGGCGGCGCTCAGGCCCAAGGACATCCCCGTGCTTCTGCTTCACGCCGGCGCCGTCCTCAAGGCCGCCGGCCGGCCCGAGCGGCTGCCCGCCGATTTCATCGCCATCATGCGCCGGGTCATCGCGCTCGATCCGGACAACCGGGAAGGATTGTGGAACCTGGGGCGGGCCGCCAGCGAGGCCGGCGATGGGGACGAGGCCGCCGGGCTGTGGCGCCGGCTTGTCGGTGAATTGCCGCCCGGAAGCGCCAGAAGAGCGATGGTCGAGCGCGCGATCGAGACGCTGGCAAAGAAGTAATACCATTGCGCCGGCGGCGGACAGGGCTCTCGCCGCCGGGTCCGGTCAAAGGCAGGGATTGGAATAACCCCCCGCCGGGGCTATGGTGACGCCGGCCCGTAGAGCACTATCCGGCGGGATCGAGGGGAAAACGCGCCCGAAAAACGTTGCGGCGCGCCAGGAGAACCAGGGCGGATGGAAGCGCTGAACACCTATCGCGAAGGACCCGACGAGAAGGGCCATTTCGGCATTTACGGCGGCCGCTACGTCGCCGAGACCTTGATGCCGTTGATCCTCGAGCTCGAGCGCGCCTATGGCGAGGCCAAGATTGATCCCGCCTTCATCCAGGAACTCGACTATTACCTCGAACATTACGCCGGCCGGCCGAGCCCGCTCTATCACGCCAAAAGGCTGAGCGACCGGTTCGGCGGCGCCAAGATCTACTTCAAGCGCGACGAGCTGAACCACACCGGCGCGCACAAGATCAACAACTGCCTCGGCCAGATCCTGCTTGCCCGGCGGATGAACAAGAGCCGCATCATCGCCGAGACCGGCGCCGGCCAGCACGGCGTCGCCGTCGCCACCGTCTGCGCCCTGTTCGACCTCGACTGCGTCATCTACATGGGCGAGATCGATATCGAACGCCAGGCCCCCAACGTCTTCCGCATGAAGCTGCTCGGCGCCAAGGTGGTGCCGGTATCGTCGGGATCGAAGACCCTCAAGGACGCCATGAACGAGGCGCTCCGCGACTGGGTCGCCAATGTCGGGAACACCTTCTACCTGATCGGCACGGCGGCGGGTCCGCACCCCTATCCGGCCATGGTGCGCGACTTCCAATCGGTGATCGGCGACGAGGTGCGCGAGCAGATCCTCAAGGCCGAGGGCAGGCTGGCGGACACCCTCGTCGCCTGCATCGGCGGCGGCTCGAACGCCATCGGCCTGTTCCACCCCTTCCTCGACGATGCCGCAGTCGCGATGATCGCCGTCGAGGCCGCGGGCGAAGGCATCGAGACCGGCAAACATGCCGCCTCGATCGCCGCCGGCGCGCCCGGCGTGCTGCACGGCAACCGCACCTATCTGTTGCAGGACGATGACGGCCAGATCAAGGAGGCCCATTCGATCTCCGCCGGCCTCGATTATCCCGGCATCGGACCGGAGCATGCCTGGCTCCGCGATACCGGGCGGGTCACTTACGTCTCCGCCACCGACGACGAAGCGCTCGAGGCGTTCAGGCTCTGCACCCGGCTCGAGGGCATCATCCCGGCGCTCGAGCCGGCCCACGCCCTGGCCCACGTCATGAAGATCGCCGGCGATCTCCCCAATGACCATATCCTGGTGATGAACCTGTGCGGGCGCGGCGACAAGGACATCCCCACCGTCGCCGAGGCGCTGGGGGACGAATTGTGATGGCGGTGGCCGCCGGCGACAGGATCGGGGAACGCTTCGCCGCCCTCAAGGCCGAGGGCCGGGCCGGGTTCATCACCTTCGTCACCGCCGGCGATCCCGATTTCGAGACCTCTCTCGCCATCGTCAAGGGCCTGCCGGCGGCCGGCGCCGACCTCATCGAGTTGGGCATGCCCTTCTCCGACCCGATGGCCGACGGGCCGGCGATCCAGGCCTCGAGCCTCCGCGCGCTCAAGGCGGGTGGCAGCCTCAAGCGCACCCTTGAACTCGTCGGCGCCTTCCGTGACGGCGACGAGGCGACGCCGGTCGTGCTCATGGGCTATTACAATCCCATCTACATCTACGGCGCCCGGCGCTTCATCGCTGACGCGCTCGAGGCCGGCGTCGACGGGCTGATCGTCGTCGATTTGCCGCCCGAGGAGGATGAAGAGCTGTGCCTGCCGGCGCTTGAAGCGGGCCTCCATTTCATCCGCCTGGCGACGCCGACGACCGACGAGAAACGCCTGCCCAAGGTGCTCACCAACACCTCGGGCTTCATCTATTTCGTCTCGATCACCGGCATTACCGGCACCAAGTCGGTGGACAGCGAAGCGGTGGCCGTCGCCGTTTCCCGCCTGCGCCAGAGCACCGATCTTCCCATCGCCGTCGGTTTCGGCATCAAGACCCCCGAGCAGGCGGCGGCGATCGCCAGGGTGGCGGACGCCGCCGTGGTGGGATCGGCCCTGGTCAATAGGATCGCCGAGGGCGCCGAGGCATCCGGGGAGGCGAAAGCACGAATGGTGGCGTCCGTCCTCGAAGGCGCCAGGGAACTGGCCCGTGGCGTGCGGGGCGCCCGCCTCGACGCACCCGCCGCCGCCGGCGATCGGCGATTGTCGTCCGCCAAGGGGTCGTGAGAGATGAACTGGCTGACCAACTTCGTTCGCCCGAAGATCCGCGCGCTGGTGCGCAAGGAGGACGTACCGGAAAACCTCTGGAACAAGTGCCCGGGCTGCGAGGAGATGATCTTCCACCGCGAGCTTGCCGCCAACCTCTATGTCTGCACCCATTGCGGCCATCATTTGCGGATATCGGCGGAACAGCGGCTCAAGATGACGATGGACGACGGCGAGTACCAGTGCATCGAACTGCCGGAGACGATCGTCGATCCCCTGAAGTTCCGCGACCGGAAGCGCTACACCGATCGCCTCAAGGAGGCCCACAACCTGACCGACATGCAGGACGCGTTGGTCGTCGCCCATGGCAAGTTGGGCGGCATCGGGGTGGTCATGGCGGTTTTCGATTTCCGCTTCCTCGGCGGTTCCATGGGAATCGCCGTCGGCGAGGGGTTCATCGCCGCCGCCCGCCTCGCCGTGCTTCAGAAGGCGCCGCTGCTGGTGTTCCCATCATCGGGCGGCGCGCGCATGCAGGAAGGGGTGCTGTCGCTGATGCAAATGCCGCGCACCACCATCGCCGTCGACGAGGTCAAGGAGGCCGGCCTACCCTATATCGTCGTCCTGACCGACCCCACCACCGGCGGGGTGACGGCATCCTTCGCCATGCTGGGCGACATCGCCATCGGCGAGCCGGGCGCGATCATCGGCTTCGCCGGGGCGCGCGTGATCGGCGACACCATCCGCGAAAAACTGCCGGAGGGTTTCCAGCGCGCCGAATATCTCCTCGAACATGGCATGATCGACATGGTGGTGCCGCGCAAGGAGTTGCGCGACACCCTGATCCGTATCCTCGGCCTTCTCCGAAACCCCACTCCCGCCGCCGAAATCGTGCCGCTCACCCCTTCCGAGGCACCGCATCTGGCGGCGGGCAACCCGAAAAATAAGAATGCCGGAAAGAAACGCGAAGAGAACCCCACGGCCGACGAGTGACGAGGTCATCGGCCGCCTGACGGCCCTTCATCCCAAGAAGATCGACCTCTCCCTTGGACGGATCGAGCGCCTGTTGGCCGCCCTGGGGAATCCCGAACGGCGCATGCCGCCGGCGGTGCATGTCACCGGCACCAACGGCAAGGGTTCGGTCATCGCCCATCTTCGGGCCATGCTCGAAGCCGCGGGCTACAGGGTCAACGCCTACACATCGCCCCATCTCCTCAGCTTCAACGAGCGCATCCGCACCGCCGACGGAGCGATCGGCGATGACGAATTGATCGTCCTGCTGGAAGAGTGCGAGGCCGCCAACGGCGACGATCCCATCACCTTCTTCGAGATGACCACCGCCTGCGCCTTCCTCGCCTTCGCCAGGTCGTCCGGCGACATCACCCTGATCGAAAACGGGCTTGGCGGCAGGTTGGATGCGACCAACGTGCTGGCGCGCCCGCTCATCACCGTGATCACGCCGGTCTCCAGGGACCATGTCCAGTTCCTCGGCGATACCATCGAGATGATCGCCGGCGAGAAGGCGGGAATCCTCAAGCCCGGCGTCGGCGTGGTGATCGGGCCCCAGACACCGGTGGCGGCGAAGGTGCTGGCGGACCGCGCCGGGGAAATCGGCGCGCCGATGTCGCGCTTCGGCGAGGAATGGTCGGTCACCGCCAACGGCGGCGGCATCGTCTGGTCGAACGGCGCCCGGACCCTGGAGCTTCCGCCCTCCGCCCTCGCCGGCCCCCATCAGGTCGACAACGCCGGCACCGCCATCGCCGCGCTCGAATTGCTCTCGGGTTTCGATGTCGGCGCCAGAGCCATCGCCGAAGGTTTGCGCCGCGTCGAATGGCCGGCCCGTCTCGAGCGCCTGGGCCCCGGACCGTTGGTCGATAGGTTCGAGGATATCGCCCCCGAGGGCTCGGAAGTCTGGCTCGACGGCGGACACAACGCCGCCGCCGGAGCGGCCCTGGCGCGGGTCGCCGAGGGGTGGACCGATAAGCCTCTGTTCCTCATCGTCGGGATGCTCAACAGCAAGGACCCGGCCGAATTTCTGGCGCCCCTGGCGCCGTTCGTGGAGGCGGCGCGCTGCGTCGCCATCCCCGGCGAGCAGGCGAGCCTCGGCGCCCGGCAGGTGACGGCGGCGGCGATCGCCACCGGCATCGATGCCCAAGCGTCGGCTTCCATCGAAGATGCCCTGACAGCCATCGCGCGTCGGGCGGCATGCCCGGCGCGGGTGCTGATCTCGGGCTCGCTTTACCTCGCCGGCGCGGTGCTGGCGGCGAACGGCGGCATGACATCGGGCGCCTGGGCGGCGAAAGCCGTCGCCGAGCCGGCGGCGGCGGAGATCGCTTCCGCCGCCAGCGTCTAGTCTGGCGAAGCCAGCGGCAATAAAGTACGGGATTATCCCCTGAAGAGCAGGTAGTCCGCGCTCAGCCCGCTCCTCCCAGATTTTGCCAATTTCCCTGCTGGGGACAACTGGGATAGAATATTGTCATGAGCGTGACTGTGATCGAGAGGCAAAGACCACGCTATAATCCAGCTGTGCTGCGCTGGGCGCGGAAGCTTGCAGGCTTTTCGCAGGCTGAAGTGGCCCGATCGGTCAGGGTGAAAGAGGAACAAGTTGCTGGGTGGGAGCGAGATCAACCGGAGATAGCCCCCACTGTACGGCAAGCGCGCAAGCTCGCGAATTTGTACAAAAGGTCGTTTCTTGAGTTTTTCCGGCATACGCTCCCGGACCTGCCTGACCCTGAGCTGATCCCGGATTTTAGGCTGCTCCCGGCATCGAGCGACCCGTCTTCGACGAAGGAGCTTAAGGGCGTTCAGCTTTGGGCGGAAACTCAGAGAATAAATGCACTCGATCTGTACTCGGAAATTGGCGAACGCCCGCCAGATATATCGCAGGCGCTATTTCAAACGGTTGATGTAGACTTTGAGGCGGCTGCTGCGCAGGCTCGGTCTGCGATTAATTTTCCCATAGCGGAGCAAGTCGGCAGGTCGGCAGCCGGGCGCAGGCAGATACCGGTCGAGCTTCGACGGAAAATCGAGATGCTTGGGGTTTTGGTCTTCCGGCGGACTGATCTTGCGCCGCTGCGCATTCGGGGATTTTGCATGGCGGTGTTCCCCCTCCCGATCATTGTTATTGGGAAGGAGGCCCCCACTGCCGAGGCATTCACGCTTGGGCACGAGTTCGCTCATGTGCTGATACGCCAGAGCGCAATGAGCGGTGCTATCCCTCGTACCGGCGGAGACTCGTCAAAGCGGCGAGTCGAAGAGTGGTGTAACCGTTTCGCTTCAGCGTTTCTTATGCCGCGTGACGCACTTGAAAGTTATCTCGCGCCCCCTCGCAATTCGCTAGATGAAATTGCTGGTGAGGTGCTTCGCCGTACCGCGCTTTATTTTGGCGTTAGCGACCACGCTATGCTTATTCGGCTAGTCCATCTTCGGTACGTGAAGGCCGACTACTATTGGCAGGTAATGAAGCCTAAATTCGATAAGGAAGAAGGCGAATACAAGGGATTTGGCCGGCCAGCCTATTATGGCACTCGATACCGCAACACGCAGGGGGACCTTTATACCGGGCTCGTTCTCGATGCTTGGAGTGGTGGGCGGATCACGAATCATCATGCTGCTGAGTATATGGGGATTAAGAACCTTCAGCACATGCTCGATATTCGTGATCACTATCGAAGCGGATGAAAGAGTACTGTTTCGATATGTCCGGAATATCCAATCCGCTGGAGACTATGCCAGCCGACATCCACACGTCTTTTTGGAACCTAGTTAGTGATTACCTCGCGTCGGGGAAGGTGGCGGTTACAAAGGAGATATACGACGAGATGGTTCATATCCCCGGACCGGTCGGGGACGTGATCCGGAAAAATGAGGCGAGCATGTTGCTGGAGGTCGGGCAGGATGGTTGGGATTGGGAGGTATATGTTAAACATGTTGCCGAGTTGCAGGAGAAATACGAAGGCGTAATTTCCGAGTTCAACGGCGGCAGAAGAAACACGATTTGTCTCAATGATATCTCTATAATTGCCTTGGGCAAAGCGTTGGGCGTGCCCGTTGTGAGCATGGAAGCGCCAGCGATCCAAGTGAGCAACACAAAGAAGCGGATACCGGAAGTTTGCGAGCTTGAAGAAGTGCTACACTATGATTTTAGCGACTTCCTGAGAAAAGAGGGGATCGGGAATTGACGCAATCTGAGCCCGAATTGAGTTTGCGCGAAGCGTTTCGAACAGGCCGCTTGACGGAGTTTATTGAACATGCTGAGGTGCGCGGTATCGGCCCCGCTGAGAGGCGAGACTTCGGTGCCGCTTTGGAGCAGGTGATTTAATCCCAGCCATTAGAAGATCGAACATTGCGTTCCCGCGATCCCGATGGTTCAGGCGGAACGTAAACTCGTTCAGATAGCGGTCCATGTAATTCGGCGACACGTGAATGTGCGTCGATGTTACCGACTTCTTGAACACCTGCCAGAACGACTCGACGTGGTTGACGTAGTGCAGCACGTCTGTCGTTTGGTCGTAACGGGTATACTTGCGAGCGCCGTGCTTCACCGTGCCGTGCTGATAGCCGTCGCCTTCCTGTAAACCGTAACTCATGAGTTCGTCGGTCGAGACAATCGCGCCGGGTTCGACGGTATTGAGCACGACGGCGCGCAGCGTGTCTTTTCTGATGTTCGGAATATTCCCGGCAATCATCCGGCCGCCGCGTTCCTTCACCCCCATGATGATCATCTTGCCCGGCGCGGGTGCTGATCTCGGGCTCGCTTTACCTCGCCGGCGCGGTGCTGGCGGCGAACGGCGGCATGACATCGGGCGCCTGGGCGGCGAAAGCCGTCGCCGAGCCGGCGCCGGCGGAGATCGCTTCCGCCGCCAGCGTCTAGTCTGGCGAAGCCAACGGCAATGAAGGAATTGTGTCAGGGCACCGCAAACCCGGCAAGGGTCAGAGCAGCGATTCGACCCACTCGTAAAGTTTGGT
>JADFJG010000063.1 GCA_022566265.1 Pseudomonadota bacterium
ATCTGGCTCGCCCAGCGCGTCAGCGCCATGGTGCTGGCGCCCCTGGTGCTGGTCCACATCGTCACCGTGATCACCGCCATCAGGGGCGGCTTGAGCGCCGCCGAAATCCTCTCCCGCACCCAAGGAAGCCTGTTCTGGGGCGGCCTTTACGGCCTCTTCGTCCTCGCCGCCGCGATCCACGGGGCGATTGGCTTGCGCACGGTGATCGGCGAGATGACGCCGTGGCGGGGTGCGAGCCTCGATGCCGCGGCGGTGTTATTCGCCGTGCTGGCGATGGCGATGGGCTTTCGCGCCGTCGGGGCGCTGACGTGAACCGGCGTCTCGACAACCATCCCGCCTACTGGGCCTTCGTCCTGCATCGTCTCTCGGGCGTCGTGCTGGCACTGTTCCTGCCGGCGCATTTCTATGTCCTGGCCCTGGCGATCGAGGGCGAGGGAAGGCTCGATGCCTTCCTAAGCTGGACCGACGACCCCTGGGTCAAGTTTTCCGAAGCGGCGCTCATGGTGCTGTTGGCGGTCCACATGACCGGCGGGTTGCGCCTGCTGGCGGTCGAATTCCTGCCCTGGCGCGATTGGCAGAAGACCCTGATCGTCTGCGCCCTTGGCGCCGCGCTCCTGACCGGCGCCGCCTTCCTGGCCAACGCGGTCTGACCGGATGGCGGGGTATGAGCGGCTCCAGACCGACATCTTGATCCTCGGCTCGGGTGGCGCCGGGCTGTTCGCGGCGCTCCATGCCCGGCGCGCCGAGGGCGATCTCGCCATCACCATCGCCGTCAAGGGGCTGATCGGCAAGACCGGCTGCACGCGCATGGTCCAGGGCGGCTACAACGTCGCCATCGCCGAAGGGGATTCGGTCGAGCGCCACTTCATGGACACCATCGTCGGCGGCGCCTGGCTGCCGCGCCAGGACCTCGCCTGGAAGCTGGTCACCGGCGCCAGGGAGTGCGTCCGGGAGCTCGAGAACGAGATCGGCTGTTTCTTCGACCGCAACCCCGACGGCACCATGCATCAAAAAGCGTTCGCCGGCCAAAGCTTCGACCGCACGGTGCACAAGGGCGATCTGACCGGCATCGAGATCATCAACCGGCTGATGGAACAGGTGATGGCGGCCGATATCGGCCGTCTCGAGGACCACCGCGCCATCGCCCTCATCAAGACCGCCCGGGGCGATGCGCTGGCCGGCGTCCTCATGATCGACATGCGCAGCGGCGATTTCGTCTTCGTCGAGGCCAAGGCGACCCTCCTCGCCACCGGCGGCGGGCCGACCATGTACCTCTATCACACGCCGTCGGGCGACAAATCCTGCGACGGCCTGGCGATGGCGCTCGGCGCCGGCCTCGATCTCCGCGACATGGAGATGGTGCAGTTCCACCCCACCGGGCTGCTCGCCGGGACCGAGACGCGGATGACCGGGACGGTGCTGGAAGAAGGGTTGCGCGGCGCCGGCGGATGGCTTCTCGGCGGCGACGGTCAGCGTTTCATGGAAAAATACAGCCCGGCGGCGGAACGGGCGACGCGGGACGTGGTCTCCCGCGCCATCTACCAGGAAATGCGCGAGGGCAACACGACGCCGGGCGGCGGGGTCTATATCGACATGAGCCATCTCGGCGCCGATCGGGTGCGCGCCGAGTTCAAGGGCATGGTGGAGCGCTGCGCCGATTGCGGCTTCGACCTCGCCGGCGGGCGGGTCGAGGTGGTGCCGACGGCGCATTACCTGATGGGCGGGGTGTGCTTCGAGCCCGACGGCTCGACCGGGTTGCCCGGCCTGTTCGCCGCCGGCGAGGATACCGGCGGCGTGCACGGCGCCAACCGGCTCGGCGGTAACGGGGTGGCGAACTCCACCGTCTATGGCGGCCTCGCCGGCGACGCCATGGCAAGCTGGGCGGCGAAGGAGGGCGGCTTTGGCGACGCCGACGGGGCGGCGATCGATGAAGCGATTGGCCGCGCCCGCCGGCCGTTCTCGAAACCCGCCGGCGACATCAACCGCTTGCGCCAGCGGCTTTACGATCTGATGTGGGAGGACGTCGGCATCATCCGCGATCGAACCCGTCTGGAGCGCGCGGTCGCGGCGCTCGACGAGCTCGGCGATACGCTCGACGGCACCGGCCTTGGCGGCCAGTCGCCGGCGTTCAATCTCACCTGGCAGGACTGGCTCAACCTCGACAGCCTGATCACCGTCGGCAAGGCGATCGCGGTGACGGCGCTGGCCCGCGCCGAATCCCGCGGCGCCCATTTCCGCGAGGACTTCCCCGAACCCGGCGATCACGCCCAGGCGCGCTACTCGGTGACGCGAATGCGCGGGAAAAGCCTTGATATCGCCATGGAGCCTGTCGATTTCTCTATAGTGAAGCCGGGCGATTCGCTGATCGAGGATGACGCCGGCGCGCCGCGCGGGCGGGATGGCTCAAGCCAACCGGATAATGCGTTAGAGGACGGCGATGATTGGCAAGGACGCGGTCGAGGAGACCGCCTATGAACTGACGGCGCGGGCGAGCATCGAGATCCCCGACGATTACCTCGCCGGCGTCGAGAAGATGGCCGAGACCGAGGAAGGCGATCTCGGCCGCTTCGTGCTCTCATCCATGCTCGAGAACTGGGAGGCGGCGAAGGAGGACCGCCGCGCCATGTGCGGCGACACCGGCCTGCCGCGCTATTACGTCAAGATCGGCAACGAGGCGGCCGTCGAGGGCGGCTTCATCGCGCTGGAGGCGGCGATTCGCCGCGCCACCGCCCGCGCCACCCACGAGATTCCCTTGCGGCCCAACCGGGTGCATCCGCTGTGGCGCACCGATCATAACAACAACGTCGGCATCAACGCGCCCGAGATCGAGTACTCGTTCGAGCCCGACGCCGAATGGATCGACATCACCACCGTGCACAAGGGCGGCCTGTTCGGCACCGATTACCGCATGCTGTTCCCGGGCGACGGGATCGACGGCATCAAGCGGTTCTTCCTCGACGTCCTGGTCTCCTTCGGCAAGCGCGGGCTGGCCTGTCAGCCGGCCATCGTCGGCGTCGGGCTCGGCGGTTCCAAGGATATCTCGATGACGCTCGGCAAGCAGGCGGCGTGCCTGCGCCCCGTCGGCGACCGCAACCCCGACCCGGCGATCGCCGAGTTGGAGGAAGAGCTCAAGGCGCTCGGCAATTCCATCGGCATGGGGCCCATGGGCTTCGTCGGCTCCTCCATGGTGGTCGATTGCCATATCGAGGTCGGTTACACCCATACCGGCGGCATGCCGATAAGCGTGCACTGCTTCTGCCTGTCGTCGCGGCGCGCCACGGCGCGCATGTTCATGGACGGGCGTGTCGAGCACCGCACCGATCCCAAATGGTTCACCCCTTATATGCGACGGGAGGGCGTCGAATGGACGCCGCCGGCGGCAAGCTTAAAAGCGTCCGGCTGACCGCGCCGGTCAGGCCCGAGGACCTCGACGCGCTCGAGCTCGGCGCCGTGGTCTATCTCGACGGCGTCATCTACACCGGCCGCGAGGGGTTCTATCAGCGCATCATCGGCGACGGCCAGGCGCCGCCGGTCGATCTCGCCTCGCTATCGAACGTCAACTTTCACTGCTCGCCGGCGGCGAGCCGGAATGATGACGGCACCTTCACCGTCGGCGCGGTGACGGCGACGGCGAGCTTCCGCTTCTCGAAGTGGATCGAGGCGTGGTTCGCGCTTTCGGGCTGCAAGATGATCATCGGCAAGGGCGGCATGTCGGAGGCCGATTACAAGAGTTATTTCGTGCCCAACGGCGCGGTCTATCTGACCACCGTCGGCTACGGCACCGGCGCCCTGTTGGGCCGCGGGATCAAGCGGGTCCGCGACGTTCACTGGTTGGATGAGCTCGGCATCGCCCAGGCCATGTGGGTCTTCGAGGTGGAGAACTTCGGGCCGCTGCTGGTCGACTGCGACCGCGCCGGCAACAGCCTGTTCGAGGTCCACAACCGCGCCATGAAGGCGAAAATCGAGGCCGCCTATGAAGGCCTCGGGAAACCGGCGCTCGCCCGTTTCGGCGAGACCGACGACCGCGGCGAAGAGTTGATCTGAGGGCGCGGCGGCGGCTTGGCCGATCAGCCCCGGCCGTTAGGGACGAGGGCCGAAAGCTCGCGCGCTAAATCGGTCAGCGAGAAGGGCTTGTTCAACAGCTTGAGACTGTCGTCGTATTTCGTCGCCTGGGCGATGGCCATACGGTCATAGCCCGAGACGAACAGCACCCTGATGTCGGGGCGGCGCTTGCGCGCCGCCTTCGCCAGATCGACCCCACTCATGCCGCCGGGCATGATCACATCGGAAAGCAATATGTTCACGGGCCGCGCCTGTTCGAGAATGGGTAGCGCGCTGACGCCGTTCTCGGCTTCCAGGACCCGGTAGCCCAGTTCCGTCACCATGGCCGCCAGGGTGGTGCGCGCGTCGTCATCGTCCTCGACCACGAGGACCGTTTGCGTCTTCGCCGTGAAAGGCAGCGGCGCCCCGCCCGCCGGCCCGCTCATGCCCGGGCCTCCGTGGCTTTCGGCAGATAGATGCTCACCGTCGTGCCGTTATTGGGCTCGCTGTCGATGGTGACATGGCCACCCGACTGCTTGACGAAGCCATAGACCATGCTTAGCCCGAGCCCGGTTCCCTTGCCGACCTCCTTGGTGGTGAAGAAGGGCTCGAAGGCGCGCTCGACGATCACCGCCGCCATGCCGCATCCGGTGTCGGTCACGGCCAGTTTGACATACTCATCGGACCAGGCATCGTCGCCATTCCCTAAGCTTTTCCCATCGACACGAACATTCGCCGTCTCGACGGTCAACTTGCCGCCCTCGGGCATCGCATCCTGGGCGTTGACGGCAAGGTTGACGATGGCGCATTCCAGCTCGCCCCGGTCCACCATGGTCGTCCACAGGTCCCGGGCGCAAACGGTGTCGATCTCGATGGCGTCGCTGAGCGATCCCTCGAGCAACTTCGTGGTTTCGCGAATGACGTCGTTTATGTTCATCTTCTTGGGCCGGAGCGGCCGTTGGCGTGCGTAGGCGACGAGCAGTCGGGTGAGATAGGCGCCGCGTTTGATTTGCCGGGTCATGGTTTCCAGGATCTGCCGGAGTTCAGGGGTGTCGCTGATGCGCAATCCCAGCAGGTCCATGTTTCCACGGAGGACGAAAAGAAGGTTGTTGAACTCGTGGGCGACACCGCCGGCGAGCTTTCCGACCGCGTCGAGTTTCTGTATTTGACGGATCTGCTCCTCCAGCGACTTGCGCTCGGTGATGTCCTGGACGGTGCCGCTCATGCGAACCGGCTTGCCGTCGGCATCGAACTCGACCTCTCCGTGTGCGTGTATGACCCGCTCACTGGTGTCCGGGCGGACGATACGGTATTCGATGTCCAAGGGCGCGTTTTCGTCGAGCGCCCTGCGCGTCGCTTCCTGGACCAGTTCCCGGTCGTCGGGATGGACGCGCTCGAGGAAGGCCTCGTAGGTGCCCGAGAATTGCTCCGGCGTGATGGCGAAGATGTCGTAAACCTGATCGGACCAACGGGTGATGTCGGCCTCGATCTCCCACTCCCAGTTGCCCAAGCGCGCGATGCGCTGGGCGTTGACGAGGCGCGCCTCGCTCTGGCGCAGCGTTTCTTCCGCCTGCTTGCGCTCGGTGATGTCGGTTAACGTGGTGACGTAACCGCCGTCCGGCATGGGATCGCGATGAACGGCGATGACCCTGCCGTCCGCCAAGGTGCGCTCGTGCCGTACCTTTTTGCTGTTTCGCCGTGCCGCCACGCGCTCACGCACCAGCGCGTCGATGTCGGCGACGGGACCGAAAGCACCGCGTTTCGCCTTGGCGCGTGCGATATCCTCGTAACTCATGCCGAGGCGGATGAAGCCCGGCGGATAGCCCCAGAAATCGATGTAGTTCTGGTTGAAGGCGACGAGCTTGAGATCGCCGTCATAGGCGACGATGCCCTGGGACATGCTCTCCAACGTGGTCTCGAGAAGCGCCGATTTCCTGGCGATCTCCCGTTCCACTTTCTTGCGCGCCGTGATGTCGGTATAGGTGACGACATAACCACCATCCGGCAGGAGGTCGCGTTGTATGCCAAGAACGGTGCCATTCTGGCGGGTGCGCTCCATGCCGATGGCGGCGCCTTGACGCGCCCGGTCCATGCGCTCTCTCACCTGTTCCCGCGGATCGCCGGGACCGTATTCACCGCGTTCGGCGTTGAACCGGAAGAGTTCCTCGTACGGCATGCCCAGGCGAACGAATCCTGACGGCAGGCCGAGAAGAGAAACATATTCTCGATTGTAGGCGATAAGCTTGAGATCGCCGTCATAGACGGCGATTCCCTGGGCCATGCTTTCAAACGTGGTCTCGAGGATCGCCGACTTTCCGGTCAGTTCCCGCCTGTAGCGATCGCCGAGAAACGCCACCGCCCAAATGGCGAAAAGCGCCAGCCCCCGGTTGACCAGGACCACCCAATACTCGCCGCCCGCCGGCGAGAGGAAATAGCCGAGCACGGTGAGCGCGCTGGCCAGCGCCGCGAGGACGAAAATGTAGCGCCGCCACGGCCCCCACAGGCCGACCAGCACCAGGGCGACGTAGGGGATGCCGCCGGCGACGCCGAGCGGCAGCGACAGATCGAAGGCGAACCCGCCGGCCGCCAGCGCGAGGCTGAGGGCGATGAGGCCGAGAGGGAGGGGGCCGGTGGCGGAAATGACCTCGCCAAACCGGCCCAGGGTACCGGCGGGATCGGCGGCCGTGGCATCGCGCCGGGCGTTTCCCGGTTGGGATTCGCCGCCCCGCCCTTGCCCGGTTGGTGCATCGCGGAGAAACATGACTAATCACCCGGTATATTTCGCTGGTGAAACTATGGTGATACTGCAATAGAAAGCCAGCTCATTCCAATGACAAGATAATAAAATGGTATATTAAAATGAACTGCTTTAATTCGAGGCTCCCTCGGCGCGGTGGCCGATGGGCCGGGAGCCGTCAATGCCCCGTCCGCCTCCGGGCTGGGGAGACGCGGAAATCCCTGTCTCACGCCCCAGGCCGGCCCGCCTGCGCGGCCGGAGCCGCTTCGGCGTGGCGAAGGCCCGTCTTTCACGCCCCAGGCCGGGGGCGCCCGCCCGTTGCCGGGAATTCCGCCCGGTGTAAGAATGAGGGGTTCGACGAAATCCGCATGAGGACGTCCCATGAGCGAACCCCTGTTTCACATGATCGCGGCCGGCCCTTCGCCGGTCGCCCCCTTCAGCCACGCCGCCGAGGCCGACGGCTGGGTGTTCCTGACCGGCCAGATGCCGACGGATCCCGACGACGATTCCCGGCCCCTTCCCGAAGGGATCGAGGCTCAGACCCGGAGGGTCATGGACAATCTGACCATCGTTCTCGCCGGCCTCGGCCTCGGGCTCGGGCACGTGGTCTCCGTCCGTGCGTTCCTCACCCGCTTCGGAGAGGACTTCGAGGCCATGAACCGGGTCTATGCCTCGTATTTTCCCGCCGCGAGGCGCCCGGCCAGGACCTGCGTCGGCGTCACCGGCCTGGCCCGGGACGCCCGCGTCGAGATCGACATGATCGCCCGCCGCCCTTGAAGCCCGCCGCCCTTGAAGACGGAAGGCCACGTGGCGGGCGCCTCGTTTTTCCTCGGCCATGCCGGGGAAGGGAGGCCAATGAGAATTGCGCTTAGACCTTGAGACTTTTCGCAGTATCATGGTACGGATTAAGCTGTGTTCCTATGCCGATTCCGCCGACTCGAGAGGGAGCGGACAACAAGGAGCGTTTCTCAATCAGGGAGGAATTTCTCATGCGGATTTTCATCAGTCTCATCGCCGTCTTATTCATGGCCTCGGCGACCAATGCCGGGACGTTGGAAGACGTCAAGGCCCGAGGCGTCCTCAACTGCATCGTCAACACCGGCCTTCCCGGATTTTCCTACACCGACAAAGCCGGCCGCTGGAAAGGCTTCGATGCCGACATGTGCCGTTCGGTCGCGGCCGCGGTCATCGGCGACGGGGAAAAGGTCAAGTTCATCCCCGCCACCGGCAAGACCCGCTTCACGCTTCTCAATTCCAAGGAAGGCGACGTCATCTTCCGTAACACCACCTGGACCTTCGTCCGCGACGTCGACGTCAAGCTGGCTTTCCTGCCCACCACCTACTACGACGGCCAGGGCTTCATCATCCGCAAGTCCAAGGGCGTCAAGAGCGCCAAGGAACTGGACGGCGCCACGATCTGCATCCAGACCGGCACGACGACGGAACTCAACCTGGCCGACTACTTCCGCGCCAACAAGATCAGCTATAAGCCGGTGCCGATCGAGTCCAACGAGGAAGCGCGCAAGAACTACCTGGCCGACCGTTGCGACACCTATACGACGGACGCTTCCGGTCTGGCCGCGACGCGCGCCACTTTCGACAAGCCGGGCGACCACTTGATCCTTCCGGAAATCATTTCCAAGGAGCCGCTGGGTCCCGTCGTCCGCCATGGCGACGACCAGTGGGCCGACATCGTCCGCTGGACTGTCTACGCGCTGATTACGGCGGAAGAGCAGGGGATCACCGCCGCCAACGCCGACAAGATGGGGGCCAAGTCGAACGACCCGAACGTCAAGCGGCTCTTGGGCACCGAAGGCAACCTCGGCGGCATGCTCGGTCTCGACAAGGATTGGGCCAAGCGCGCCATCAAGGCGCAGGGCAACTACGCCGAAATCTTCGAGCGTAACGTTGGTCCAAAGACGCCGATCGGCTTGGCTCGCGGCCTCAACGCGAACTACAAAAACGGTGGCCTGCTGTACGCCCCGCCGTTCAGGTAGAACAGGGCTTTTCCTTGTGATTTGACAGGGCGAAACGCGCCGGGCGGGATTTCCTGTCCGGCGCGTCCTTGTCTTACGATTTAGAAGCCCGCCTTTTCCGGCCCGGCGCCCGGGCCGGATAAACAAAGGGCGCAAGAACAGGGGGCAAGGGTGGCGGGTGTTGCCGACCAGAGAAGCGCGACACGGGTAAGAGGCGAGCCGAGTATTCTGCTCAGACTGTGGCGCAACAAGGATACGCGCTCGGTCATCCTGCAGATCCTGACCATGGCCCTGCTGTTCGCGTTTCTGGCCTACATCATCAACAACGCGATGCTCAACCTGGCGGTCCTCGGCAAGACCTTCAGCTTCGATTTCCTGGGCTTCCCCGCGTCCTACGACATCAACCAGCGGCTGATCGAATACACCTCCCAAAGCACCCATTTCCGGGCCATGCTGGTGGGTATCCTGAACACCGCCCTGGTCGCCTTCTTCGGCATCATCACGGCAACAATTGTCGGTTTCCTGTTCGGCATTATCCGGCTGTCCAACAACTGGATCGCCAGCCACATCGTTTATTGCATTATCGAATTCACCCGCAATGTCCCGGTCCTGCTCCACATCCTGTTGATCCACGGGATCATCGTCCATGTCCTGCCAAGCCCGCGTCAGGCCCATACCCTTGCCGACAGCATTTTTCTTTCCAACCGGGGCTTGACCATTCCCGATCCGATTTTCGGCGAGGGGTTCTCTTATACCGTGATCGCCTTTTTCGTCGCCGTCGGCATCATCGTTACCTTCTACCGCTGGGCCCGGAAGGCCCGCGACGAGAGAGGCAAGATCTATCCCGTGTTCTGGATTTCCGCCGGCATTCTGTTCGGCCTGCCGTTTTTGGTATTCCTGTTGTCCGGCTCGCCGCTCGGTTGGGAGGTGCCAACGCTCGGGCGTTTCAATCTCAAGGGCGGGATCACCATGATCCCGGAATTCCTCGCCCTGTGGCTGGCCTTGTCGCTGTATACGTCTGCTTTCATCGCCGAAATCGTCCGCGCCGGTATTCTGGCCATTTCCAAGGGCCAGTGGGAAGCCTCTCAGGCGGTCGGGCTCCAACGGAACCGGATTCTGCAATTGGTGATCATCCCGCAGGCGCTCCGGGTCATCATCCCGCCGCTGACCAGTCAATACCTGAATTTGACCAAGAATTCGTCCTTGGCCATCGCCATCGGCTACATGGATATCGTCGCCACCATCGGCGGCATCTCGATGATGCAGACGGGCAAGGAAATGGAATCGATGATCCTCGTGCTGTCGATTTACCTCTGTTTTTCGCTGGTCATCTCGGCGTTCATGAATTGGTACAACCAACGCATCAAGCTGGTGGAAAGGTAGGGGGAGGCCATGACGCCCGGCAAAACGGAAGGACCCATCACCGTCACCGAGGACGGCGGTTATCTGCCCGGCACCCATCCGGATCTGCCGCCGCCGTCGAGCGTTCACGGGCCCGTCCACTGGATCAAGGTCAACCTGTTCGGCTCCGTCACCGAAACCGCGCTGACCCTTGTCGCGGCTTATTTCCTGTATTCCGCCATCACCTTCCTCGTCGGCTGGATGTTCGTCGATGCCGCCTTCACGGGCGAATCCCGCAAGGATTGCCGCGCCGTCGCCACCGGCGCCTGCTGGGCCTTCATCGGCAACCGGTTTTCGCTGTTCATTTACGGTTTTTATCCGGAACCGGAACGTTGGCGGGTCGATCTTTCCTTCGTGCTGTTGATCCTGGCGATGGTCCCGGTTCTCTTCGACAGAATGCCGCAAAGGAGCAAGGCGCTCATCTACACATGCCTGTATCCGTTTATCGCCGCCTGGTTGCTGGTCGGCGGTTTCGGCCTGGAGCAGGTTTCCACCGATCAATTCGGCGGTTTGATGCTGAATGTCGTCATCGGGGTCACCGGGATCGCGTTTTCGCTGCCGATCGGCATCGTCCTGGCCCTGGGGCGCCAATCGCAACTACCCATTGTGCGCATTCTTTGCGTGTCGTTTATCGAGATCATCCGGGGCGTGCCGCTGATCACGCTGTTGTTCGTGGCCGCCGTGATGCTGAGCTATTTCGTCCCGCCGGGGACCAATTTCGATCTGTTGGTGCGGATGCTGATCATGGTCACGTTGTTCGCGTCGGGCTACATGGCCGAGGTCATTCGCGGCGGCCTCCAGGCGATCCCCAACGGCCAGTACGAGGCCGCCGACGCCATGGGCCTGAAATACTGGCAGTCCATGCGCCTGATCGTGTTGCCGCAGGCATTGAAGATTTCCATCCCCGGCATCGTCAACACCTTCATCGCCCTTTACAAGGACACCACGCTGGTCATCGTCATCGGGCGGTTGGACATTCTGGGCATCGGCAATTCGTCGCTTGCCGACACCAAGTGGCAGGGCCTGTCGACCGAGGTCTACGTCTTCGTCGCCTTCTTCTTCTTCGTCAGCTGTTTCGCCATGTCACGTTACTCGCTGTGGCTGGAAAAGAAGCTTCATACCGGGCACTAAAAAGGAAACGGGAAAATGGCTGACACCGAAAGCCCTACCCAAACCAAAGCGCCGAGCGAGCCCTCGAACGGCGAAGACGACATCATCCGAATCATCGCCATGCACAAATGGTTCGGCGAGTTCCATGTGCTGAAGAATATCAACCTCAGCGTCAAGACGCGTGAGCGTATCGTCATTTGCGGCCCGTCGGGGTCCGGCAAGTCGACCCTGATCCGCTGCATCAACCGGCTGGAAGAACACCAGAAGGGCCAGATCATCGTCGACGGGATCGAACTGACGAATGACCTCAAGAACATCGACCTGATCCGCCGCGAGGTCGGCATAGTCTTCCAGCACTTCAACCTGTTCCCGCACCTGACCGTGCTCGAGAACCTGACGCTCGGCCCCATCTGGGTCCGCAAAACGCCTAAGAAGGAGGCCGAGGAATTGGCCATGAAGTATCTGGAGCGGGTCAAGATTCCCGAACAGGCGGCCAAGTTTCCCGGCCAGCTTTCCGGCGGCCAGCAGCAGCGGGTCGCCATCGCCCGGTCGCTGTGCATGAACCCCAAGGTCATGCTGTTCGACGAGCCGACCTCGGCGCTGGATCCGGAAATGATCAAGGAGGTCCTCGATGTGATGGTGGCGCTCGCCGAATCCGGCATGACCATGCTCGTCGTTACCCACGAGATGGGCTTCGCCAAGACCGTCGCCGATTCGGTCATCTTCATGGACGAGGGCGAGATCATCGAAGAGAACGAACCCCACGAGTTCTTCAACAATCCCCGGCACGACAGGACCAAGATGTTCCTGAGCCAGATCCTGCACCATTAGAGCACTATCCGACCAGATGGAATCGTTTGACCGGGATTATTTTGCGCCGTGGCTAGGCGCGCGCCGTATGGCGATGCTTGCGCATCGGCAAAGGTGCGCAACGACGCCACGGCGCAAAAGAACCCGGCCTTCGGTGGGGCAAAACGGCCCCTCGGATGCGTCGCGACGCTTGCCCGATGTCTTACATCGCGCCGCGCGCCGCTCCTACCCGAGGGACCGTTTTGCCGCCATCAAATCGCTTCCATCTGGTCGGATAGTGCTCTAAGCACCGGCCGCCGGCCCTGCCGCTAGATCGCCTCGTCGAGACCGGCGATCAGGCGGTCGACCTCCTCGGTGCTGTTGTAGTGGACCATGCTCGCCCGGGTGACGGCGCCGGGGCGTTCGAGCCCCAGGCCCTCGATCAGGCGCAAGGCATAGAAATGGCCGGACCGGATCGCCACCTTGTGGCCGTCCATCCGCGCCGGGAACTCGGCCGGATCGCGGCCGTCGACGACGAAGGAGAAAGTCGGCGCCCGGGGCCCAAGCGCATCGCCGCCGCGCCCGAGTAGCCGGACGTTGGGCTTGCTTTCGAGGAAGCGGACGAAACGGGCGCCCAGCGCGTCCTCGTAGGCCGCGATCAGACCGAACACCTTGGCGATGCGCCCGGCCAGGGTGTTCTCCGGTTCCTCGAAATGGTGATGGTAGAGCGCCTCGAAATAGTCGATGACGCCGCCGATGGCGGCGGTGAATTCGTGGCTCGCTCCCCCGGGAAGGAGCTTGAGCGGTACCTCGGCGTCGAGGAAATAATGGTTCTGCCCGCGGGCGCGGTCGAAATGCTGGCGCTTGGCGTAGAGGACGGCGATGTGCGGCCCGAACAGCTTGTAAAGGCTGAAACCGTAGAAATCCACGTCCCAGGCCTTGACGTCGATGGCCCGGTGGGGCGCGTAGGCGACGGCGTCGACGCAAACCAGCGCGCCGGCGTCATGGACGACGCGGGTGATCTTGGCGACATCGTTGAAGCCGCCGAGCAGGTTGGAGCAATGAGGGAAACAGACCAGCCTGGTGCGCGCGCCGAGCAGCGACTCCAGCGCCCCGATCTCGAGCTCGGCCGTCTCGGCATCGACCCGCCACTCCTTGACGGTGACGCCGCGCTCGGCCAGGCGCCGCCAGGCGCCGATGTTGGCCTCGTGATCCTGGTTGGTGACGATCAGCTCATCGCCCGGACCGAACCATTCGCCGATGGCGTGGGAGAGCAGATACATGTTCATCGTCGTCGACGGCCCGATCATGACCTCGCCGGGATCGGCGTTGATCATCTCGGCCATTTGGCGCGTGCCCTCGGCGATGCGCTCGGCGGCGAGGACCGAGGCCGCCGAGGACGTTCCCGGCTGCACCTGGGTCTCGGTCATGTAGGCTGCGGTGCGCTCGATCACCGATCTCGGCACGTAGGTGCCGCCGGCGTTCTCGAAGAACGCCCATTCCGCATAGGGCCCGGAACCGAGCGCCGGGAACTGGCGGCGGACGAAATCGATGTCGAGGCGAACGGTCTCGGAGATGGCAAAGCCTTGGGATCGGGATGGCCTGCCCTCCGCCCTGCGGCCCATAGCCTACGGGCGACGGGCCGTACTACTTCGGGAGGCGGGCGGCGAGGGCCGGAACTCTAGCCCCAGGAGCCAAGGGGGTCAACGCGGCACCCCGCGATTGGCAATTAAGGTGACAGCTTACTTAATTCCAGGGACGGGGAATTAAGTAAGCTGTCACCTTAATTAACACTCCCTCCGACATGGCGCGGGTGACTTCAGGTGCCGACCTTGAGCGGCGCGACCAGACCCCTGAGGGTGGCGATGACGCTTAGCGCCGTGATGCGCCCGGTGCGCGGGTTTTCCTCGCTCGGCACGTTCTCGATGGTGGTCTCGAAACGGGCGCTGTCGGCCTCGACGACGATGTGATGGGTGTTACGGCAAATATCCGGGTCGGCCCAAATTTCCAGCCGCGTGCGGTCGGGGCCGATGCCGGCGAGGCTCAACGCCGCTGCGACGTTGACGTTGGCGGGGAACCCCCTGGCGCCGTCCCGCGCACTGCCGTCGAAGACCTTGAGGGGTTCCGTAAGGCCGTCGAGGGTGATTCCCCGCTCCTCGAGGTAGGGCGCGCCGGCGAGTCCCTTGGGCGGCTTGCGCGTCACCATCTTCACCGAGTGGATCTCGCCCTCGGCGGCGGCGCGCACCGCGTCGAAGCCGATGAGCGCCCCGGTGGGGACGATGATGCGGGCGCCCGTCTTGCGCGCTTCGTCGATGAGGCCGGGGTGGTCGAGCAGCGCGCCGGCGCTGACCGCTATGAGAATCCGTCCGGCGCGGATCGCCGGCACGGCGATTTCGGTGAATACGCCGGCGGGGGCGCACTCCACCACCACCTCGGCCACCTCGGCCAACTCGGCCAGGGAGACCACGGGAACCCGGTTTCGGAAATTGGCCATGCGCCGGCGCGTTTTGTCCGCGTCCCTGGCCGCGACGGCCACCAGCATCAGCCCGTCGATGCCGGCATCGAGGCTCTCGGCCACCGCCTTTCCGATAGCGCCGAAGCCGCCGAGCGCGACGCCGAGCCGTCTATCCATCGGCGCTTGCGCGTCTTTGTGCTGGTTCAAGGGAATGTCCCGTTCCGCTTCACCGATGTCCGGTTGGTAGCACAGACCGGGTCTGCCCGCCACCAGCGCCATCCATTTAATGGCTGTCCCCATTTAATCGCGATGAAGGGGCTTCCGCCCGGCACGCCGTCCGGGTCAAGCGGTCGAAAGCGACCGTGGCGTGGAGGGGTCCTCGGCTGGCGTTGCGACGGCGCGTTCCGGCGGGAAACGCACCGTCACCGTGGTGCCGGCCCCGACCTCGCTTTGCAGGTCAAGCGACCCGCTGCTCATCTCGACCAGGGACTTGGTCAGGGGCAGGCCGAGCCCGGTGCCCTCGTACTTGCGGTCGAGCCGGCTGCCGACCTGCCCGAAAGGCGTCAGCGCCTTGGGGATGTCCTCGAGCGCGATGCCGACGCCGGTGTCGGCGACCTGGAGGACGAAGCCGGACTCGGGCCGAAACCAGGTCTCGACCGTGACCGAGCCGCCCTCGGGGGTGAACTTGACGGCGTTGGACAGCAGGTTGAGGAGGATCTGCTTGAGCGTGCGTTCATCGATGCGCAGCGCCGGCAGGTCGTCCGGGATCTCCGTTATCAGCTTGACGCCGCCCTTCGCCGCCCGCTCCGTCACCAGCCTCAGGCAGGACCCGATGACCTCGGCGACATCGACGTCCTTCTCCTCGAGCTCCATCTTGCCGGCCTCGATCTTGGAGAGATCGAGGATATCGTTGATCAGGCCCAGGAGATGCTGGCCCGAATCGAAGACATCCGATGCGTATTCGCCGTATTTGGGGTTGCCGAGGGGACCCATCATCTCGCTCTTGATGATCTCGGAGAAGCCGATGATGGCGTTCAAGGGCGTCCTCAATTCGTGGCTCATCAGCGCCAGGAAGTCGGACTTGGCGCGATTCGCCTCCTCGGCCTGGTCGCGCGCGACCGCCAGGTCCTCGGCCAGACCCGCCAACTCGACGCCCTGCGCTTCGCACTGGCGTTTGGCGGCCTCGAGCTCGATGACGTGCGCCTTCAGGTTGGCTTCGCTCTCGCGCCGCGCCGCTTCCGCCTGTTTGCGCATGGTGATGTCGGTATGGGTGGATACGTAGCCGCCGCCGGGCATCGGGTCGGCATCGAGGGCAATGATCGTGCCGTTGGGAATCGTGAATTCCTTGGAAATCGGTTCGTACCGTTCCTTGCCCTCTCCCCGCGCTCGCACATGTTCCTCCACGTCGCCGGGGCCGTAATCGCCCCGCTCGGCCCGGAAACGGGCGATTTCTTCGCACGGCATGCCGAGGCGGATGAACCCGGGCGGGAAATCCCAAAGTTCGACGTATTTCTGGTTAAAGGCGATGAGATTGAGATCGGCGTCAAGGACACTGATGCCTTGGGACATATTCTCGAACGTCGTCTGGAGGATCGCCGACTTCTCGGCGATCTCCCGTTCCGCTTCTTTGCGCGCGGTGACGTCGCGCAGGATGACGGTGAAAACCCGCTTGCCGTTCAAGTCGAGCTTGGAGATCGAGGCCTCGCCGGGGAACTCCGTTCCGTCCTTGCGCCGGCCGGTAAGCTCCCGTCGTTCACCTATCAAACGCGCGGCCGTAGCGCTCTCGGCGAATTCCTCGACCTGACGCCGGTGGCCCTCCCTGAACTCGGCGGGCAGGAGCATTTCGAGGGGCTCGCCCAGGACTTCCTCCGCCTCGTAGCCGAAGGCCTGTTCCGCGCCCTTGTTGAAAAGGATGATGCGGTGCGCCTCATCCATCGAAATCACCGCATCATCGGCGATGTCGAGGATACCCGCCAGAC
Organism: Pseudomonadota bacterium; assembly: GCA_022566265.1. GTDB lineage: Bacteria > Pseudomonadota > Alphaproteobacteria > SMXQ01 > SMXQ01 > JACZQV01. The sequence continues at coordinate 16,489 of JADFJG010000063.1, forward strand.
GCCCCTCGGATTCCCGCACCGCCTCTTCCGCCCGCTTGCGCTTGGTGATGTCGGTGAAGGTGGTGACGTAACCGCCCCCCGGCAGTGGCTCTCGGTGCTTGGCGAGGATGAGCCCGCGGGCGGTAGCGATCTCCTTTCGGTCCGGCTTCATCAGGTTCCCGGGGGCTAGGCGCTCGCGCAGCAGCTCCTCCGGGTCGCCGTCGCCGTAATCACCCCGTTCGGCCTTGAAACGGGCGATTTCCTCGAACGGCATGCCGAGGCGGATGAAATCGAGCGGATAGTCCAGCAGATCTATATATTGCTGGTTGAAGGCGATGAGATCGAGATCGGCGTCATGGACCGCTATTCCCTGGGACATGTTGTCGAAGGTCGTCTTGAGGACGTCGGCGGTGCGGGCGATATCGTCCTGGGCCTCCTGGCGCCGGGCGCCGATTTTCAGCGCCATCAGGACCGGGACGATCAGCGCCAAGCCGGCCAGCACCGTGGCCATAACAACCTGTTCCCAGTTTTCCTCGAGAGGTTCCTTTTGCTGCTCGAAGCCCAGGCTCTGCTCGACGATCTCCCCGAGCCAGAACTCCCAGCCCGCCGCGAGCAGGAACACGGAAAGCACCGTCAGGCACGCGAAGCATAGGATATGCCATATCTTCATGCCGCCCGCTCCGTCCGAGGGGATGTTAGGGTGGTGCTCATAACCCTGGTCGGTATCCGCCCATGATCCAATCACGCTCACCGCCGCTTCGCCCGCCGTCGCCGGCACGCAATTCACCGCACGGGCCGCGAGGCCCGTGAAAGTGTTCAGCCCCAGACTTTCATGAATTCCTGACTATTTCCTTTCCAATTAGTGAAGAAAGTGTTGATAAATAACACCTTATACTAGTGTGGTCTTTTGTTAATGGGGGCTTTTTCTTGAGGCGATTTTATTAATCTATGTTGCTGGATTAAAATATCTTGATTAAATGATATAACTTTATATATTCTCGCCTCCGCAATATGGCTCCGATAGGATCATCCCGGCCTGGGTATGATTGTTTCCACTCTGAATTCGTGCGTCCCGCCATTGGCGGGCTGGCGCGCAAGGGGATGGCCGCGGGATTCCTTGTACCCGCGATCCCTTGGGGCATTCTTTAAACCTCTGGGAGCCCGATGAAACGGGATCCCATGAAATCGAGAGGGGAAGATTTCATGACACTCATTGGCAAGACAGCAACGATCGCGGCGGTGATCGGTCTATTGGTTGTCGTCCCCGCCGCCGTTGAGGCCAAGTCGGCGGGAGACATTCTTGTGCGTTTGAGGGGGCTCGCGTTCATGCCGGATGTCGACGGCACGACGGCCGAGCTCGGCGGTTCCGTCGGAGCGAATGACACTTTCATTCCCGAGGTGGACTTTTCGTACTTCATTACCGACAACATCGCCGTCGAACTGATCGCCGCGGTTACCAAACATGACATGTCACTCAAAAGCCCCGATTTGGACCTTGGCGACGTCTGGCTTTTGCCGCCGACACTGACACTGCAGTACCATTTCATGCCCAAGGCGAAGTTCAGCCCCTATATCGGCGTCGGCATCAACTGGACCCTGTTCTTCAACGAACAGAAGTCGACCGATATTACCGACATTGCCTACACCAACTCCGTCGGTCCGGCCTTTCAGGTCGGCCTGGACATGCGCGTCGACGATCGCTGGTCCCTCAACATCGACGTCAAGAAGGTGTTCGTTCAAACCGACGTCACGATCAACTTCGGCGCGGTCAATGCCAAGGACGTGGACCTCGACCCCTGGATCTTCGGCTTCGGCGTCGGCTACCGCTTCTAGGGCTTCAGCCGCCGCCCCTTTCCCCCTGCCCGTGCCTGGCGGCCGTTAGGTCGTTTCCGCGCGCCCGTTTTGGCGATGTTGATGTGCCCCAGGGGCGCGAAAGGGGCCGGCGCATGATCGCTACAATTTGTGCAAAATTTTACTAACCTATTGATTATAAAGGGTATTATAATAATTTGTTAGCGATTAACCGGCATAGTCGAAACAATGAGTTCGACATTTGACATAGCCGTAAGCGGCCTGCAGGCGGCAACGATGCGCCTTTCGGTCGCGGCCGAAAATATCGTCAACGCCCGCTCCAGCGCGCCGGTCGAGCCTGGAGGCGAGGTGCCCGAGGAGGTCTACCGGCCCCAGCGGGTGGAGCAGCGCTCGCGCGCCGACGGCGGTGTCACCGCGGAAAGGCGGCCGGTGGAGCCGGCCACCTTCACCGAGCGGGATGTGAGGAGTCCCACCGGGTATTCCGCCGTCCCCAACGTCGATTTCGGCCGCGAAATGGTCGAGATGCTCATTGCCGCCCAGAGCTTCAAGGCCAGTGTCGAGGCCATCCGCACCCAGATGGAAATGGACGAGGCCCTGCTCGACATCAGGGTTTAGGGACGACGACCCGACCGGCGCTCGGGCGCCAAACTCCCGCACTTTTCGGATATCTCCATATTCGCCGCCGTCGAATCGCTTCCCTCTGGCCCGATCGTGCTCAGGGGCCGGAACGGTTTGAGATTCGGCGTCGCGGGGTTAAGGTTACCACCATGTGCGAGCTTCTCGGCATGAGCGCCAATGTCCCGACGGACATCCGTTTCTCCTTCTCCGGTCTGATGCAGCGGGGAGGACGCACCGGACCCCACCGGGACGGATGGGGCATCGCCTTTTACGACGGCAAGGGATGCCGCACCTTTCTCGATCCGCAAGCGAGCGCGGATTCGGAGATCGCCAAACTGGTGCGGCGCTATTCGATCAAGAGCTGCAGCGTCATATGCCATATCCGTCAGGCCACCCATGGCCGCGTATGCCTTGAAAATACTCATCCTTTCATCCGCGAACTGTGGGGGCGGCACTGGTCCTTCGCCCATAACGGCCGTCTCAAGGGCATCAAGCGTTGGCCGCTCGAATTTTATAAGCCCATCGGCACCACCGACAGCGAACACGCCTTCTGCTGGATTTTGGACCAGCTGCGCGCGCGTTTCCCGACACCGCCAAAACGTACACGGGCGCTCTGGCATGCCGTCGGCGAGCTGGCGGAGCGCGTGAACGGGCTCGGCATCTTCAATCTGCTGATGAGCGATTCCCGCTGTCTTTACGGTTACTGCAGCACCGAGCTCGCGTGGCTGACGCGCAAGGCGCCGTTCGGCAAGGCAAGCCTGATCGACACCGACCTGACGGTCGACTTCTCCAAGGAGACGACGTCCGAGGACGTCGTGACGGTCATCGCTACCCGTCCGTTGACACGGAACGAAGAATGGACCGTCATGGAGCGGGATAGTCTCGTCGTGTTCCGGAGGGGCGAGCCGGTGTTTTCCTAGGAACCATCCGCTTGCCTGAAGGGGCGAAGGTCGTCCTCAGGGCCGTCCAGCCATAGGCCCATTCGCGCAGATCGACGCCCCAGAACCGCTGCTCGCGCACGGCGGTCAACTTGCCGCCCATGGTCTGGTAGAAGAACCGCGCCGGATTGGCCTCCAGCACCCATATTACCGCCGAATCCATGCCCCTTGCCGACAGCGTCGCGAACAGGCGGCGCAACAATCTTCTGCCGATGCCTTGGTCTTGAAAATCGGGAAGCACATAAAGCGTGAATACCTCTCCCTTATAGGGCAGCGCATCGTCCCGCATCTTGCCGCAACTGCCGAATCCGACGATGCCGGAGACGGCGTCGTTGGCGATGACGACCACTTGGCCGCTGGCCGGCAGGGCGAGTTCCTCGGCCCATATCTGGGTCTGGCGGCGGTACGACAGGCCGATCAGCGCCGGACCGGGAATCAGCCCGGCATAAGTGTCGCGCCAGGTATCGACATAGACCCGGGCAATCCCGCCGGCGTCGGAAACCCGCGCGGGGCGGATCATCGCCATGGCTGTGCGGTCTTCCCGGTCATGGTAGCACTCCCCTTTCGACCGCGACGGGTTGGCGCCGGACCGATTCCCGGCATTTCCCGCTCTCTTGTCGCCGCCGGCGCCCCGATCACCACTCGTGCCTGGGGCCGGACGAATAGGGAAATTTAGCACGTCGAGGCGTCCAGCGCCATGGGTCGCGCGCCTATCTCCGGTTTGGCCGCGGCGGCCTAAATTTGGCCGCGGGAGCCCAAATTAGAGGGTAATTCTGCCGAATTGCCCGACTACCAGGCGGCCGGCGCCGGTGATGCTGACGGTGTGGAACCCCGAACTGATGGTCTTCACCCTAAGCCAGCCCGTAGCCTTGCACTCATCGACCGTGCGCCAAAGGATCGAGTCTTCGGGCAGTTCCTGGATGGCGATATCACCGGACATCACCAGAAGTTCGAGGAGCAGCCTCTGCTGCGGTAAGGGGGTGGCCATGTAGAGTATTCTCCCAGCCGTGCTTTTCGCCGGTTTCATCCATTCTCCGGGAAACAACATAGGGCAGGAGCGAAGCCGAGGAAATTCGAATCCCCAGAGCGGTTCTCGGTAGATAGGAATCAATTTGATGGGTGCAAATCGGCCCCTCGGCTAGGCGCGGCGCGCCGCGCGATGCAACGCATCGGGCAAGCGTCGCAACGCCGCCGAGGGGCCGATTTGCCCCACCGAAGGCCGGGTTCTTTTGCGCCCTGGCGTCGTTGCGAAACGCTTGTGATGCGCCAGCATCACTGCGCATTCCGCGCCTAGGTCGTGGACTCATAAACGCAGCAAGTCTCTGAAATCATACGGTTTTTGGCCGACTTACCGGATGGGGCATTTTGGGGCAAGCTATTGATCCAACAATGTTTTTACCGTTTATGAGTACAGACC
>JADFJG010000064.1 GCA_022566265.1 Pseudomonadota bacterium
GATTCCTTGGAACCACGAAAGATCAGGGAGCAGGTTCTTGCGGTCCTTGAAGATTACCCGGAGGGGCTACCATCTCGCGAGATCGCCGAGAAGGTGAACACGCGCTTCGGGCGCAAGATCAAATCCTCGAACATAAGCTGGCACCTATCGCACCTGAAGAAGGATGAGGAACTAACGCTTGGTAACGGCGTTTGGCGGCTCCCTGCCAACCAGGATGAGCTGAAGCTCGTCGATCCAGAAAAGGAGAAAACGAACCAGGCCGCAGAATAAATCCACGGCCTGTCACCCTTCGGGGGCGTCGTATAATAGGATATTATACCTCAGGTTTTCTAAGTGCGCCGCAGCCACCTGAGGAGATGGGGGTTCAAGTCCTCTCGCCCCGACCGTCGAATAATGTGCCACAATGTAGTCGGACGCATGGCAAAAGGCAAGGATTCTGATGAGACTCCGGCGGAAGTTGAGGAGCGCCTAAGCCGAGCGTTGAGGCGGTCACTGGAAATGCCGCCAGTATCGCGTCGGAAAAAAGGCAAGAAAAGGCAGCCCAAAAAGGACCGCCCCTCTAAGCCTTCTTCGACCGATTAGCCATCATTTTTCGCAACGCCCGTAACTGAGCCCGCGTCATTTTCGGGCTAGGCCGTGGCCCTTCTTTCGTTAGGACGGCGATAGGTCAATCGCTTGCCCTCAGCGCCCTTCAACGCCAACGTGGTCCTCTCAGCATCCTCGATGCCAAGAGCTGACCGATTCGAGTACCTGAAATCGAACTCGTTCAGGTAACGCTGTAGGTGCTGTTCGCCGCAGTGCTGGTAAACGCCCTTCATGCCCCGCTTGAAGATCGAGAAATAGCCCTCAATCGTGTTCGTATGGATATCACCCCGGACGTACTCACCCCGGCCATGGTGGACAATGCCATGCTCGGCAAACTCGCGCCCGACCTTGGTGTAATAGGCAGCTTCGTCGGTCATCAGGCGAGCCTCGCGGACAAGGTTTTCGCGCACCAGTGGGGCGAGAGTGTTGGCCTTGAGATCATTAATGACCATACTCCGAGCCTGTCCACTGTCGCGATCCACCAGGGACAGAACCTTGTGCTTGTGATGATAACCACGACCCTTCTTCTGGCCACGGGGTTTCTTGGTCTCGTCGTAACCGATGAAAGTCTCGTCAACCTCGACGGCCCCGCCACCGCTGCCCAGCGGTTCAGGGCTGTCCTCTTTCATGGCTTCCCTGATCCGGTGGCACATGAACCAAGCCGACTTGTAGGTGATGCCCAGAGTCCGGTGTAGCTGATGGGCACTCATGCCCTTCTTGCTAGATGCCATGAGCCTGAAACCAAGCAACCACTTGTGGAGCGGTATGTGGCTTCGCTCATAGACGGTCCCGACCCGAATGGTGAATTTTCCCCGGCAATCGGGGCAATAGTACCAGCCAGGCCCCATAGACTTGCCCCTTAGCGGGCGCGAGTTCTCGGTCTCACCACAGTGGGGGCAAACGACGCCATTGGGCCATCTGATTTCTTCTAGGTGTGCCCTTGCGGCATCCTCATGTTGATAAATTGGGTTGGTCAGATCAAGTGGGGTTGTCATGGTCTATCTCCCTAAAGGAGATAGTCCCACAGTTGGCCGTATCAGTCAAGTATATAAACGCCCTATAAATGCGGGGGGCGCCCCCGCGACCCCCGGGCGCGGCGATGTAGAACATCGGAAGCCATGCGCCCCGTCTACCAGCAATGGGCCGTCCGAAAGCCTTGGGAAGCCGCCGTTCCGGTCGGGCATGCGAACCGCCGCCGCGCGTCGGAAAACCTTGACGACCCGTCCTCCGCAGCAGCGGCACCTTCCCGCCTTCCGGAGTTGTAGGGCGGACAGTTGCTGCCGCTGCGGAGGGTGGATGCCCCGGCATCGCCCGCCTCCCGAAGTCGTACGGAGGGCAGGCCGGCGGCTTCCCTGCTACCCGCCCGATGGCCCGACAGATCGCCTGCCCGATCTCTAGGGGCCATTATCAAGGACCTTTGGTATTACCCACGGGTCGGGTCGAGGATGATCTTGCCGGCGGGCACGGTTGTCTCGATGATACGATGGGCACGGGCGACCTCCGAAAGCGGCAGGGTTTGGGCGATCTTGGCGCGGAGCTTGCCCTCCGCCGCCGCCGCCATCGCCCGGTCGAGGTCTCCTCGCCGGTACCCCGCCCCGCCGATGATGCGCAAGCGTTGGTGATAGAGGCGCTTGATGTCGAGCGCGACGGTGCCGCCGCCGTGCGCTCCCGCCGTCACCAGCCGCCCGCGCCGGGCGAGGGAGGCCAAGGCCTGGGGCCAGATGTCGGGATCGGAGATGTTCTCATAGACGACGTCGACGCCGCGCCCTTCGGTAATCCGCATGACCTCTTCCGCGAGTTCGAAGCGGCGGTAATTGATGCCATGATCGGCGCCAAGCTCGATGCCGATGGCAACGCGCTCATCCGAACCGGCGCCGGCGATGACGTAGGCGCCCAGCAACTTGGCGACCTGGACGCCGAAGGAGCCAAGCCCGCCGCCGGCGCCCATGATGAGGACCCATTCGCCGGCCTTGAGCCCGGCACGGTCATCGAGAAGTCCGAAGGCGGTCGGGGCGTGCCGCGCGATGGCGCTGGCCTCGGCGAAGGAGAGGCCATCGGGAACGGCGATGGTCGAGGTGGCGGGGACCTTGATGAACTCCGCGTCGCCGCCCGGGCGGTGGATGCCGACGGTCTCGGAACGCTCGCAATCGGACGTCCGGCCAGCAATGCACTGGCGGCATGTGCCGCAGGGGATGCGGTGAAGGACGGCGACCCGGTCGCCGATCTTCGGGCCGGTGACGCCGATGCCCACCCCATGGACGACGCCCGAAGGGTCGATGCCGGGGATCAGCGGCAGGGTGATGCCGCGCCGTCGCTCGGCGCCCTGGCGCACGCCGACATCGAGCACGCGGTTGACCGAGACGGCGTGGACCTTGACCACGACCTCGCCGGGCCCGGCGACGGGGTCGGGAACCTCCTCGAGTCTCAGGACCTCGGGCCCGCCATATTCATGGATGACGACGGCCTTCATCGCCGGGGGATCGGGATGTCCGGCCGCGGCGTCCGGACCGGCGCGCCGACCCGGCCCATGGCGATCGTCACTTCGGCGCCTCGATGGTGATGTCGAGGCTGCCGAGATCGCCGATGGTGGCGGTAACGCCGTCGCCCGGCTCGAGGAAGATGCCCCGCGGCCTGCCGACGCCGGCGGGGGTGCCGGTGGCGATGACGTCGCCCGGCATCAGCGTCAGCTGCTGGCTCAAATAGGCGATCTGCTCTTCGATGGTGAAATGCATGTCGCCCGAGTTGCCGTCCTGCATCAGCTCGTCATTGACCCAGAGCTTGATCGATTGGTCGTAAACGTCCTTGACCAGGTGGGCGGGGGTGAGCCAGGGCCCGAGCGGCGCCGAGCCGTCGAAGTTCTTGCGCCGGAAGCGGTCGGCGCGGAAACGTTTCAACGCCGGCGTCGTCGCCTCCGCTTCCGTCGGCCCGCGGATCGACAGATCGAGCATGATGGTGAAGCCGGCCACCGCCTCCATGGCGTCCTCGACCTTGGCCTTGAACACCGGTTTGCCGATGATGACGGCGAGCTCCGCTTCCCAGTCGATCCTGGCCGAGGTCGAGGGCAGATGGACCGGGGCGCCGGTGCCGACGACGGTCTGGGCCGGGGTCTTGGTGAAGAAGGTCGGCGCCGAGGTCTGCTTGTCGGCCAAGGGCTTGCCCGACATCTCCTTGGCGTGATCGGCGTAGTTGCGGGCGATGCAGAAGATGGTGCCGGGATAGAGCAGGGGCGCCAGAAGCGTCACGTCCTTGACCGGCCTGGCGCACCGCTTGAGCGGCCCGCCGGGGTCATCCGCGAAGCCATCGGCGATGGCCTCAAACACCGGAAGCGCGTCGTCCCAGCGGGCGAGGAGGGCAAGGGTGCTCTCGGCCGGCAACTCCGTCTCGCCCTGAATCTCGAGCGCCCCGGCGATATCGAGCACGGTCCTATCGACCAGGATTCCCGGCCTCGGCCCGCCGCCGCCGCCGTCAGAGTCGTAGTTGAGGATGCTGAATGCGACCATCTCTCCCTCGATTATCGGCGGCGATCGTCCAGGCGTCGTTCATCCCGGCGGTGCCTTTCCTAACCCCAGGGGCCGAGGAACGGCTCGCCCATATAGCTGTCCGATGTTGGCTCGATCGCCTCTGGCCACTCGCCGGGGGCGCCCTTGCGCCGGGCGCCCGCCGGGCGGGGCTTGCCGTCCCAGCCGATCTGCTCGATGCCGTGGTAGAGCTCGATGGCATGGCCGTTGCCGTCGAGGGCGACGATGGAACGGTCGATGCCGAGCGTCAGTTCCGGCGGGAAGTCGCGAAGCTCGACACCGTGCTCCTCGAGGAAGGCTTTGGCGTCGCGAAGCTGGGCGTAATTGGCGAGCCTGACGCCGAACGACATCAGGGTGGTGGTTTCGCTCAAGCCCAGCACCTGGCGCAACGCGATGGGATAAAGCGCCAGGGAATGGTGCTCGGTGTTGTTGCGCAAATAGACGCAGCGATGGCCCCGATAGTCGACCTCTTCGGTTACGATGAAGCCCAAGGTGTCGCGGTAGAACCCGACCGCCGCCTCGAGTTCGGTGACGAACAGGCGCACCGGGCCGATCCCGACGATCTTGAAGGGCCGGGCCAGCAGGGTGCCCTGGACATCGTATGTTTCGGGCAGGGGATCGCTGTCCCTGAAGCCGGAGACGAGATCGACGCCCCTGTCCTTGGCGTCCTCGACCTCCTGGCGCTCCGATTTCTGGGGTAACTCGGGGATGTCGCGGAACTGGCGGTCGTGCATGTCCCAGGGCTTGGAATGTCCCGGCCAGCCGATCTGCTCGATGCCGTAATAGAGCTCGTTCTGGTGCCAGTCCGGGTCCATCAGGTAGGTGTGCCAGTTCGACCCCGGCATGTCGCGCCCGGCGCGGACGACGTTCAGGCCCCGGGCCAGGAGCCAGTGGTGGCCGTCGACGACCTCCCTCAGGCTGCCGACCTGCCAGGTGATCTGGTTGATGGTGATGTGCCGGCGCCAGCGCCCCCTGGTGTCGGTGGCGCCGCGGACATTGTGGTTGACCATGACGAGGGCGTGGTGATCGGAGGCGTAGCGGAAAAAATAGCCCTTGTGATCGCCGAAGCGCTTGATCCCGTCCGGCACCTCCTTGCCGGCGAAGGGATCGCGGATATCGGTGATCCTGAAGCCGAGGAGCTCGCGGTAGAACCGCAGCCCCGCTTCCATATCGGTGACGTTGATGCCGAAATGGCCGAGACGGCGGATCTTGAAGGGCCGATCCAGCAAGATGCCGCCGACGTCGAACTTGCCATCGGCGGTCGGTGGCGCGGAGGCGTATCCGGCGTCGCTGTTCGTCATCGGCTGGTCCTCCCGGCGCCGGCGGCCCGATGTCGTCCGGTCGCGGTTTTTGGCCGGGCCCGTTGGTCCCAAGGGGCCGCCGGCGGGAGGTCATGGTCCCCGCAACGGCGGTATCTGTCAACCGCGTCCCTGGGCGCCGGCGGGGCCTAAATTTACGTGATTTGAAGGGAGTCGAAGGTCATGGCCGAGAAGGCGGGGGAAGGGGTCAAGCCGGGGGGCCGGCGGTCCTACGCCGTCTTGGCGCCGCCGTGTAGTCCCTGTCCCATCCCATGGTGCCTCCGGTGATGATCGATCGGGATAATCGATCCCACCACACTCCGGGACTAAACACCTAACCCGGATATTTCATGAAGGCAAGTTCGAGAATCCGCCGGACGTCGCCTTCCGGGCGTTTCTCGCGGTTAGCGATCCCTTTTATCGTGCGTACTTCGTCCCACCTTCAATCAATCGACGAAACAGGACCAAAATTGAAGGCTGGTGGACTCACTTTGCTCCGCCGTCGACAGATCAACCCTTACAGTCGACCCGCTTGGCTTCCTGGCCGGGGCCGGGATAGGTGAAGGTGCAGGTCATGCCGGCCTTGATTTTCTTGCGCTTGGCCTTCTTGCCGTCGATGGTCACCTTGGTGCGCGAGCCCGAGACCTTGGCCTTGACCACCTTGCCCTTGTAGTCGATGAAGATTTGCCGGCCGCCCTTCTTCGTGGCGGTCACCTTGCCGGTGTGCTTGGCCAGCGCGATCTTGACCTTGGTGACCTTGCCCTTGAATTGGATCAGGCCCTCGAGCTTTTTGATGGTCGCCTTGGGCGTGTTTGCCAGCGTGGCAATCATCTGCTGGACCTCTTTACCCGAAACCGGGCTCACGTCACGGCCCTGGGTATTGGCATCCTTGATGAAGGCGGGGTCCGTGACGGTCGCCATGAAAGCCTTGCGCAGCGCCTTGACCCGATCCATTGGGACTTTGGGACCGAGCGCATAAGGCCGGCCCATGGCTTTCGAGGTCAGCAACAGACGGAACAGGTTTTTGGCCTCCTCGACCGTGAATTCGGGATTCACATGCTTTTTGTCGATGACGTCGAAGATCATGGGCACGCCCATCTTGGTGAGCTCGGGATGCGGAGTGAGCGACAGCTGAGCCAGCACCGCGACCTTGCCCTCCTTGAGCTCCTTGACATGGGGGATCTTGAACGACGACCAGGACTGGCTGAGTCCATGGACCTCGTTCCGTGCCATGGCCAGGTGCACCATGGTGGTCGAGGGGTAGCCGACCACCAATTGGATCTTGCCGCCGAGGACATTGTTTATTATGGCCGGGAAGAACAGGGTATCCGACGGCCCGCTGGAGCCCATGATCGCCGTCTTAGTGAAGATGTCCTCGAGCTTGGTCACCCCGGAGGATTTCATCACCGCCAGCACCCCGGCCTCGTTGGTCACGCTGCCGAGCCAGTGAAACTTCTGGGGATCGAAACGCGGCCCCGAATGGCCCATGATCTGGGCCATGGGCGAGGCGCGATTGAGGCCGCCGATGACGGTGCCGTCCTGGGGCGCCACGTTGTAAATGAAATTGGCCGCGACGATGCCGCCGGCGCCCGGCATGTTCTGGACGATGATGCGGGGATTGCCCGGAATGTGCTTGGGCAAATGCCGGGCCAGGGTCCGCGCGTAGGTATCGTAGCCGCCGCCCGGCGCCGAGCCCTGGACGATCCTGATCCGTTTACCCTTATAGAAATCGGCGACCGCGTCGGCACTGACGGAGATTGGCGTCAGGGTGCCAAGCAGCCCGGCGATCCCGAAGACGAGAGCGGTGGTCCCGCACATATACTTGGATGACATGAAGAATCTCCCTTGGGTGTGAGGATGTGCTTGCCGCGCACAGGATATTTTGCTCAACCCTAGCACGAGCTGAGAATCATAACAATTATCATGAGCAGGCGGCGCCTTTGCGGTTGGTTTAACGGACCTTTGCCGGAGTACCTTCGAATCGGCTCCGAGGGGAGCCAATTTTCACCGTCATTGGCAGAGTTCCACCTTGGCGCCGATCTTCACCAGCTTTTCCGGCGGCGTGGTTAGCGCGCGGTACTCCACTTCCTTCGGCAAGGCCAAAGTCCGCATGAAGTTGCCCAGATTGTAGCGTGCCCTGAATGTGGGCTTTGTATTGCTTGGCTCTTACAGCCTTCCACGACAGGTCGTGAGTTGATCCCCGAGCACCCCATCGGCGAAACGTGAAAACTTTTCGGCGAGAATGGGATGGTGAATTCGCCCGTTCGGGACTATAATTTCAACTTCGAAATTGATTCCATGGCTTGACACGTTGCCCGGAGAGACCGCGGTCTCGCAGTGCAATCATCAGGAGGAAAATCATGAACAAGAAGCTGGTTTTGGAGACGACGGCGCCATTCCAGGGATTGGCGGAGCTCGTCGCCTACGACGAGGGCCTGTTCGAGAAGGAAGGGCTCACCATCGAATGGGCCGACCGGGAGAAGGGCGTCGACAAGAGCGCGCAGCTCCACATTACCAAGCACCAGGACGCGCCGCGCTTCGCCAGCCACGGCAAAATGATGGAGCAGGGCAAGGCCGACCTCTATAACGCCTGCGAGTGGGGCAACTATTCGCGTGTCGAAGGCACCAAGGTCAAGAGCCGCCAGATCGGCCGCCGCTCGATCGTGACCTACGCGGCACTGGTGGTGCGTGACGATTCGCCGGTGCAGACGGCACAGCAGTTCGCCAACCGCCTGATTGGCGTTCCGATGTTTTCCGGCACCCACTATCTCACGCTTCAGATGCTGGAAGGCTTTGTCCCCCGCGACTTGATCAAGCTCGGCCGCGTGCCCAACGGCTCATATTACCGCTTCAAGATGCTCAAGGATGGCACCGTCGACGCCACCACCTTGACCGAGCCCTACATCACCCTCGCCGAGAAAAGTGGTTGCCGCACCGTCATCGCGGCCTTCCATCACGGCACCGAGGTCGCGTCCGATCGCGTCGACGCCGAGACCTACAGCGCGTTCAATCGCGGGGTGCGCGAGGCGGTGCGCCGTATCAATGCGGACAAGGGCGCCTACATGCACTACTTCATCGACTACTACAAAGACCTCGACCCCGAGGGGATGGCCAAGCTTAAGGTCAGTGACCTCAACGAGAGCCGCCTGTTGCTGGTCGATCCGGCGCCGATTCCCGAAGACGAGTTGCGGCGCACCTTCGAGTGGATGAAAAGCTGGAACTTCCTGGAAAATGTAGACAGCAAGGATGAGCTGGTAAACGCGGACGTGCAACAGCACGGCTATCAGCGGGCGTCGGGCGAAGAAGCCGGTTTACCAGCCTCTTGAATTCGAAGGGGATGATTCGGGTCCTAACCCTGGGCGCCGGCGGGGTCTGGGTTTAGGGAGTCGAAGGTCATGGCCGAAAAGGCCGGGAACGGGTGAAGCGGGGTAGCCGGCAATTCTACGTCGTCTGGATGTCGGAGGCGGCGGCGCCAAAGCCCGCGAAACCATCGGATGAGGTCCGCAAGGCCCATCACGACACTCTTACCGCGCTTCGAGGCCGAGGGCGTGCTGTTCGCCGCCGGTCCGTTCCGCGACGCCGACGGTTCCCGCCCCGGCTGCGGCATGATGATCCTGAAAGTCCCGACCTTCGCCGAGGCACATAGCATCGCGGCGCGCGAGCCCTATCGGCTTCGCGGCCTTCGCACCAACAAGATCATGCCCTGGCAGCTCAACGAAGGCGCGTTGGTGGAGATGGTCTGAGACGCGCCGGAAGCGGTGAAGGGTCGGTAAGACAGGGTTTGGTGGTTGGGCGTATGAATACCAAATGGATTGGGACGATAGGGATTGTAACTGTCCATCTTGACTAGACCAATGAAAGTAGATTTAATTGGGGTGACCATGTTTAGGAAATACATCCCCTTATTTTTTCATAGTTTGATCGCGTTAATATTTTTTGGCGGAGGAAGCACAATATATTATATTATAGGTTCGCTCATTTTGTTGGAGGGAGTTATATACCATCTTTGCAGTCAGGGATTAATAAAATGTACCCTGAAACGCTTGACCAAAAAAAGTAAATCTACTGAGTAAATAAATTTTCGGTTTATGTATGGCATGCCCTTTTGACCTTCATTCGGTGATTTGACGGAAGGGCAAGGCGGTGTTTCAGGAGGATTTGGAATGGGCGATTTCGGCGCTCAACGCCCGGAAATACAAAAGGGCCTTCGCCGCCTTCACCGCGTTGGCGGAGCAGGGCGATGCGACCGCGCAATTCTATTTGGGACGGATGTACTATGAGGGGCAGGGCACCGAAGACAACGAATATGAAGCCATCGAATGGTTCAGACGCGCCGCTGCCTCAGGCCACGTAGAGGCGCAATTCTGGTTGGGCGGGGCTATCATGTACCTGGGGAAAAACGCGCCGACGGACGCGGAAGCGCTCGACTGGCTGAAGAAAGCGGCCGAACAAGGCTATCCGGACGCCCAATACAAACTCGCCGTTTACTGTGCCGTCGGAGAAGAATATGGAGTAGAGAAGGATGAGCGCCAGGCGCTGCAATGGTACCTGCGGGCCGGGGCCCAGGGCCATGCCGAAGCCTTGTACAACGCGGGCTTCATGTATTTGCTTGGCGACGGCGCGGCGAAAGACGAAGACCGTGCCTTCGCCTTGCTGACCGAGGCCGCCGAGAAGGGTTCTTGTGACGCCAAGGGATTGTTGGAGGAGAACGAATCCCTCAGCAAGCGACTCAAATAGCTAGAGAGGCGGTGCAGTCCGACGCCGCTCACCGCCAAGCCGCTCGGCGTCGGTGAACCCCTGGGGATGGAGGAACAAGAGCGCGCCGAGTTCCTCGGCCGCGGCGTAGAAGTCCTCGAGGCTGGGATCGTCCAGTTCCATGCGGTCGATGTTGGAGTTGACCCTGACACCCTTGAGGCCCAACTCGCCCATCAGGCGCTCCAGTTCGCCAACGGCCAGCGCCACGTGCTGAAGGAGCACGGCGCCGAGACCCGCGAACCGCCGGGGATGGCCGGAGGCGTGACCGAAACCCGTATGACCGGTGACCGCGCCCGTACGGCCAAGGCATTCGGGCCGGGCTCCGGCGTTCCCCGACGGGCGGTGGAGGAGGGCGACGCTCGGGGTCTGCCTGGCTATTCTGGCGAGCTCCCGGAGCGGGCGCGGCCGATCCATGCGCCACCGGGTTCCCTCGCCTTGACACACCGGGACCAGCCGCTACGCTTTCCGAGACCGCCGAAGGGGGGCTTCCCGTCATGGCCGTTGAGGCGCTGGTAAAAAAGCTCAAGGCCTTCGACACCTGTACGGTGTCGGACGCGCTCGACCGCTTAGGGCTAGAGGGCGCGACGCTCGGCATTCGTCCGATGTGGCCCTGCCGGCGCATCGCCGGGCGGGCGGTGACGATCAAGCTGAAGCCTCAAGGCGAGGAGAGGACCACCCGCCACCTCGGGACCGAGGCGATCGACGCGGCGGCGCCCGGCGACGTGCTGGTCATGGCGATGGGCGGGCGCACCGACGTGCCCGGCTGGGGCGGGCTTTTGTCGCTGGCCGCCGAGGTCAAGGGGCTCGGCGGCATCGTCATCGACGGCGCCTGCCGCGATATCGACGACAGCGCCGAGGTCGGCTTCCCGGTCTACGCCCGCGCCGTCGTGCCGATCACGGCGCGCGGCCGCGTCATGCAGGAATCGTTCAACCGGAAGATCGACTTCGCCGGCGTCCCGGTCTGCCCTGGCGATCTCGTCATCGCCGATGGCTCCGGCGCGGTCATCGTGCCCCTGGACCACGCCGAGGAAGTTATCGCCGCCGCCGCCGAGATCGCCGCGCGCGAGGCACGCATGGCGGCGGCGGTCCGGGACGGGCGGTCGATCGTCGAGGTGATGGAGACCGGCGGCTACGAGTCGATGGCGGGCGGCGGATCCAAGGAGGAGGGCTGATGGACGATATCGTCAAGGGGCTGGCCGGGTTGTCCGCGGCCGCGGTTTCCGACGCGCTCGACAAGATCGGCGTTCACGGCATGGCGCGGGGGATCGCGCCGCTGACCGCGGGCCACCACATTGCCGGGCGCGCCTTCACCATCAAATACATCCCCGTCGGCGTGACCAAGGGTTCGGTCGGCGACTATATCGACGACGTGCCCGAGGGCGGCGTCATCGTGCTCGATAATGGCGGGCGGCTGGATTGCACGGTGTGGGGCGACATCCTGACCATGGTGGCCAGGGCGCGCGGCATCGCCGGGACGGTGATTCACGGCGTCTGCCGCGACGTCGCCGGATCGCGCGAGGTCGGCTATCCGCTGTTCACCCGCGGGCGCTTCATGCGCACCGGCAAGGACCGGGTCTCGCTCGACGGCACCAACGTGCCGGTGTCGCTCGGCGACGTGCGGGTGGTCCCGGGCGATATCGTCATGGGAACGGATGACGGCGTGCTGGTGGTCCCCCAAGCGGTGGAAGGTGAGGTCCTCGGCATCGCCCGCGAGGTTTCCGCGGCGGAAGAGGCGATCATCGCCGAGGTCAAGGCGGGGTCGCGGCTCGACCAGGCCCGCGTCAAGCACGGCTATCACAAGCTGCAGAGAGGTTGATCCCTTGCCGATGACGTCCTATGGCCCCATGGAACGACCCGAGCCCTCCCTGGTGGAAGCGGCCGCGATGATCCGAACCTCGACGCGGCCAAGCGTTCCGAAGTCGGCGATCAGCGTCTCGCCGGGCGCGACCGGCGTGACGCCGGTGCAGGTTCCGGTGCTCACCACCTCGCCCGCCTTGATGCCATCGCCGAGCGCGGACAGGTGGTTGGCGGTCCACTCAAGCACGTTCAGGGGATCGCCCAGCGCGTTGGCGCCGACGCCCTCGGCCACGGTTTCGCCGTCCCGCCGCAGCCCCACCCGATGGCCTATCAGGTCCATCCGGCGCCAGTCCCGGCACTCCGGTCCCTTGACCCATGCGGTGTTGGCGGTCATGTCGGCGATGAGCCGGACCGCGCCGAGGCCGCCGAAGCCCCCCTCGAACCGGCAGCCGACGACCTCGATCGCCGGCAGCACCGCCCCGACCGCGGCCAGCACCTCGGCGCGGCCGTAGACCGCGCCGCGCGGTGGCAGATCGCGCGCGAAACGAAAGGCGAATTCGCTCTCGACGCTGGCGTCCTGGCCCGGGAACACGGCGATCTCGGCCGGGCTATCGAAGCAATCCTCGGCGAACAACGGCCCCGTCGCCGGCACCTCGACGCCCAGCAACCGCTGCGCCACCCGACTGGTCACACCCACCTTCCAGCCAAGGCGTGACAACCCGGCCAGCGACGTGATCCGGCGCTGGACGCCGTAGGCCATCTCGACCGAGGCCAGCCCGTCGGCCGCCTGGCTCCGGATCACGCCGCCCTCGGCGCGGGCGCGCCAAAGCGCGGTGGCCAGGTCGCCGGCGTCAAACATCGCCGCGTCGCCGGTCCCGAGGATGGTGACGCATCCGTACGCCCATCGCGGCCTCCCTGTCTTCGGGCAACATAGCCGACCCCGCCGCCGCTTGCCACGCCGTAGCTTTAGCGAAGGCGGGCCAGTCTCGGCCGGTTTTTTCGCCGGGCGTTCCTCTCGCCGCTGGCGTATGATGCCGGGTTGGCGGAACGTTTTCGACGCCAAAAACAAGGAGAAACGGCTAGATGGAAGTGTTGGAAGTATTCGATCCCAGTGGTCTCACCGAGGTGACGGAGCTTCACGCCCCTCGTCTCGAGACGCTGGAGGGCAAGAAGATCGGCCTGTTGTCCGATGACATGTGGCAGGCCCACAGGACCTTCCCGCTGATCGAGAAGCTGTTGCGCGACAGAGTCCCCGGCGCGACGGTCATCCCCTACACCGAGCTTCCCCTCGGTAATTCGAAGATCGATCGCGACGAGACCGCCGAGCTCATCGCCGAGGAGGGGTTCGACGCCGTCATCGTCGGCAACGCCGCCTGAGGCGCCTGCTCAACCGCATGCGGCCGTGCCGCCGCTAGGATTGAAGCAAGGGGTATTCCGACCGTCGTGCTCGCGCGCGAGGACTTCGCTGGCCTGGTGAGGAGCTCGGTCGCCGGCATGGGGTTCCATCGGGACATCGCCATGGTGGTCTTCCCGGTGGATCAGTTCCTGGTCGAGAGCGACATCTCGCCCATTCAGCGCGCGCTCGGCGAGTTCATCGCCGGCCTGACCTCCTGGGCCCCGGCGGCCGGGCAAAAGGGATTGTCGGTGCCACCCCGGCTTGGCATCGAGGCCGGCAACCATGAGGAAGCCACCGATCGGTTCAACCAGCTGTTCCTCAACAACCTATGGGGCGACGGATTGCCGCTGGTGCCGCCGACCGAGGCGCGGGTTAAGTGGATTTTGAGGGGCACCGACATGGCGCCCGAGGCCGAGGTCGGGAGGGTCATGCCGAGGGGCGGCATCGCCACCGTCGAGACCCTGGCCGTGGCCCTGGCCATGGCCGGCGGGCGGCCCGAGTACCTGGCGGTGCTGATCGCCGCGATGGCGGCCATCCTCGATGCCGCGATGCACCATGACAAATGGCAGACGACCTCGGCCAGCACCTTCCCGACCGTCATCGTCAACGGAACGGTCGCCGGCGACATCCGCCTCAACGCCGGCTTCGGACTGCTCGGTCCCGATCCCGGGCGGCCCGCCGGCGCGGCCATTGGCCGCGCCATCAGGCTGATTCAGCAGAACGTCGGCGGCGCCCTCCCCGGCGTCGGCACCATGGCCATGTTCGGCGGCATGAGATACACCAACGCCGTCTTCGCCGAAGACGAGGACGGCCTGCCCGCCGGCTGGGAACCCCTCAATGTGGAACGCCATGGCCATCGGCGGGGAACCGACTCCGTCACCGTGTTCGCGGCGGCGGGAGCCACCAATATCTTCCGCCGGGGGCTTGGCACCGAGGCGCTGGAGGTTGAGGCGCTACAAAGCCTCTATCGCATCGCCGGATACCTCAGGGTTCCCAACGTCCATTACCTGCGCGGCTATGAGGAGGGAACGCCAGGGGCGCTGCTGATCTCACGCGCGGTGGCGGGCCAGCTCGACGGCCTCGGCTGGACCAAGGAAAAGATCAAGCAGTTCCTGTGGGAGAATTCCAAGGTCCCGTTGGCGGAGGTCGAGAGGACCGGGATCATCCAGTGGATCGAGAGCGACCCGGACCCGAGGACGGTCAAGGCGGAGCGGGATCCGTGGCCGATCGCCAGGAAACCCGATAACCTGATGATCGTCGTCGCCGGCGGCGCCCATCCGACCCATGCCTACTGGTTGCAGGGCTGCGCGCGGCACGTCGGCGGCAAGAGAATCGATCTGCCGGCGAACTGGCGGGCGCTGATCGACGAGGCCGAAGTGGATCTCGGCCCGATCGAGGCGGCCTGCCGGGTGTCCTCATAAGCGGCGCCGCCTATGCCTCCGCGCGGTGCCTTTCGTCCTCTGGCCAAAGCTTGACATCGAGGCGCTGTTCCGTGATCGCGTCGCGCACGGCCGGGCCGAGGCCGGCGGCATCGAGGCGCCGCAGATTGTGCATGGTATCGGGCCGGCCGTATGTGCGGGTCAGGGTCCGGAGACCCAGCCTCGGCGGTTGCGCCAAACCCGGCTTAGGGCGGCGCCGACAAGATAGACGGAATAAAATATTCCCACACTCATGAAAAAATTCATCGCCCACACAAGATGAAAAAATGGGATCGCCGAGACACAAAGCAGATCGAGGTCAGTGCCGCAACTCGAGGCCACGGGAGTCATCGTAGCGACATCGACCACCGTATTGCCGGTCCAGTACAACGTCGCGGCAACGGCGACGCCAAGAAAGCCGATGCGCACCGTCGCCCGGATGGCCGCCCCTTTGTCCGCCCTTTGCCGGGTGGATCGGCCCTTCCCTCGCGCCCGATTCGGGCTATCATGGCCGACGAACCACTCGATCCAAGGAGGCACCGATGTCATCGACCGCCGAAGATATCCACGTCACGTCCGCGTCCCTCGCGCGCCGCCAGGAGAAGATGGAGATCGATCTCGATGCCGCGCCTAAGCCGATCTTCTACAAGCTGAGGGTGCCGCTGGTGAAACAGGGGCGGACCGTGGACGCGCCGCTCGCGGAAGAGAACATGTGGATCAAGGTCAAGTCCTATGCGTCCGGCGGCGAGAACGCGCTGCACATGCACCCCTATCAGGACCACACCTTTATCCTGCTGCAGGGCGCCGCCAAGTTCCACGGGCCGCGCGGCGAGGAACGGGTGCTGAACAAGTACGAGGCGATCTTCCTGCCCGCCGGTTCGTTCTATTGCTTCGAGGCGATGAGCGAGGAAAACCTGATCCTGCTGAGGATCGGCACGAAGACCGGGGAACGCTCGGACAATCCGAACTACCGGGTGAACATCGAGGGCGAGTACATGGACCCGAAATCCACCGCCAACAAGGACGTCGAAATCATCTACGACGGCGACAAGGTCTTCGGCGAACCGTCCTAGGAAGAAACCTCCGGCGTCGTCATCCACCCGCCGTCAAGGCGCCTAAAGGAGAGAATCGATAGGCCGGCGCGATTCTTCGACGTTAAGAGATGGGCGGGTCAAGAGATTGGGCGGCGGGCGATGATGCCGCCCGCCGCCATTTTCCGCGCCGATTTAGCGCCGCCGTCCCCGGAAATGCCGCCGGGCGGCCTTCATCTCATCGAGGCTCACCACGCCGTCGCCATTGGCGTCCATTCGCTTGAACCGCCGGGGCGCGCGCAGGACCGCCCGCGCCGCGGCGGCGGCGGCGTACTCTTCCTGGGTCACCGTCTTGTCGCCGTCCCGGTCGAGTTCCTGGAACCGGCGTTCCATGCGTTCGTCGCGGCGCTTCTCCCTGGCCGCCTTGAACTCGTCGGCGGTGACGTTGCCATCCTTGTTGGCATCGGCGCTGGCGAATCGCTGCTCGGTAAACCGGGCGATCTCTTCGGAGCTCACCACGCCGTCGCCGTTGGTGTCCATCCTGGCGAACCAATTTCCGGAACGCTGGCCGAAGCCATGGCCGCCACCCTGGGCCGAGGCCATGGCGGGAACCGCCAGCGCGCCGGCAACCATCAGCGTAACGATAAGCTTGTTCATGTTTCCACACTCCTTCTATTTACCAACACGATAAAGGTTGATTGGGTTTGGGACAACGAGCGGCGGCAACGCGCCGGCCGTCATCCGCTGTCGGTGCGCCAGGAACCGTCGGGCTGGCGGCACGCGGTGCCGTAGGCGCGCTCGGTCCTGCCGCCGATGTTGACGGTCTGCTGGTACTCCCGGCAGTACTCACCGTGGGGCGTCCGGTAAACGGGCTCGGGCGTGATGGTGCCGCTGTGGCCGCTGTCCGGATTGCGCCAGGTCGAGGTGGTATAGGAACGGCTGGTCTCGAGCGAAATCTGGGTGGTCTCGGCCATCGCCAGACGGTCGGCGCGGTCGAGCGACTTGCCGACCTCGTTCCCCACCCAGGCGCCGAGCAAGGTGCCGGCGGCGACGGCGGCGAGCTTGCCCGATCCCGAACCGAACTGCGAGCCGAGCAGGCCGCCGGCGGCGGCGCCGATCAGGGTGCCGCCGAATTCCTTCCCGCCCTGGCCCTGGCCGGCGCAGGCGCCGAGCGCGACGGCGACCATAAGGACCATCGAGATCTTGGTGAATTGCGTCATAATAGTCATGATCGATACCCCCCAAAGGGTTGTCCATCCATGGCCCGGACCGGAGGGATCTGGTGTCTCCCCACCCGCTTCGCGCCGGTTCGAGGTGACATTCTGCACAAACCCGCTGAACCGGCCCTGAGCGCGCCGTTCATCTGGCGTTCATCTTCGCACGATCGGAGAAACGGCTGTTTTCCGCCGTTTTCCGGGGTTTTCTTAAGGTCGTGCGATGCCCGACCCGTTCCCTGGAGTGGCCGAAGAAGGCCCTCATGGGCCTGATGACGCGCAACCCGACGATGGACGTGGCGATGAACAGCGTCTTCAACATCGATCTCACCTGCAAGCTCGCCGGCACGACGTAGGGCGAGGCGGCGGCACCGGCGCCTCCGGCGGCGGCGACTCCGCCTGAGGCGCGTGGCGGGCAGTGGCGAGCGGTGGGCACCGTGCACCTCAGGGCGATGCCCCAAGGCGATGTGGTGACTATTTATAATAGAACTATAATTTATGTTTACAATTTATGATAGCACCGTTATACTACCAAACATCATAAATGCCCCTGGGAGATGAGCACGATTTTGGCGACAGGCTGTCGCTAATTTCTTCCTTAGCGTGGGGCTGAGAACAACTCCGTCTACAAGACGGGAAGTCATCTCCGGCCCGGGAGGAGGGCGCGGGATGACGCAGGGGCACTTCCATATTGATCGATAGGACCGTCGAAGCGGCACGGCAGGATCGCGCGTACCCGCGAAGGTCTGCGGATCGAAGAGCGTGGTTTGATGCGCGCTGCCTGTGGTGCAGCGGGGCGGGGATAATTCGGAAATATCTCTAATCGCATAGGTGCAAAAGCAGGAAGGATAATGCCATGGCACACAACGAAGTTCAGGGCAACGTGATAGGAGAAGTTTGGCGAGCCCAAGAAACGGCTAAGGAGATTACCTATTTCACAGTCGAGAGAGAAGCCAATTGGTTCAGAATTGAGTACAGTGGTGAGTTAATGCTTGAGCGTGCAAACTACATGGCTGAAAAGCTAAAGGCCGCAGCACAGGGTGGGTCTTCAATCGAAGTGGGAGTGGATTACGATGAGCTGACTGTGGGTGAGCCACCTAACCTCCCACTAAGAACTTTCAACCTGGTGAAATACATTCAAATCAGGGCATAGGCTGGTCACTCAGGGTTGCTGCAAAGCATCTCGGCTCTGTTGGATGGCCCCAGTGGTTTCTTCGCCGAGGGTGTGTGGATTTGTCGAAAGTCGGCGACCCGCCTCCCGTTCCTGCCCAACCGGCCCGGTCGCGTTCATACGTTAGGTCCCTTGACGCCCGGGTTGATCCCGCCCCGCCATTATACCGGGCGGGAAGGATCGCGGAAACCAGTGGGATGTCGATTGACCGGTGGGTACCGGTGCGGCCGTGGCGGTTAAGTAGGTACGGTGCATGTCGGGGTGATGGCCATGGCGATGCGGCAATTATTCATGATAGTATTATCACATACGTCTACACTCTTCAGTAGCAAACAGTATATTACAAAACGAATAGTGTCCCACTCCGTTGAGCCTGAAATTGGTGAAAGGCAACTGCCGACCTCGTCATCCGTTCGAGGCTAAAGACATGACGAGAGGCAATCAAATCAGCCTGCACAGAAAATTGAGATCGATCAACCGATTAGAGAAGAAATTGGACATATCAGCTAAAACATTACGGCATTCTACCAGCGTCAGCATCTTACTTGCCAGGATGTTTAGGGCTTCGTCGCGCTATCTCGCGCTGTTTACTCTTTGCGCGCTGGCTCTCTCAGGTTGTGAAAGCGGAAAGCAGTTAAAGGCTACTCCGGTATCGGTGAATCCGTCGCAAGATCAGTGCGATAACCTCAAGCCACGCATCCACACAATTGGTACTCAAAGCATCTTGACCTTTGAACGTAAAAGCTCCGAACGCGAAACGCAATCTCGCAGAATTTACATTCCCGTCGAGGGTAGAGACTTGATTGATGAAAAGTGCCTGATAATAGCTGTAGATATATCAGGCACTGTACCAGCGGTTCCAAATCAGGACTACGAATTCGGGCAGTTACCGCCACAAAAAGACTTGTCTCGTCCGTTAGACGCCATCAGCATTGTGCTTAAGGAACCTTACCTAGATCGGTTGAAAACTGGGGATCAGCTAACAGTCCTGGTCATGCTTAGCCGAATCGCAGGCACGGTACCGGCGGAAGCCCGAACTGTCACCTATGCTACACGCAAGTTTACTATATACGAGGTCAACGACTATCGGGAACAGGTACTCGAGCGGCGCGTGCCGACGCACGATATCCGCGCTTTTCCATTACCCGAGGATGAGATTAGCAAATTATTTGGTCCGCTGGTCGCCGATAATTTTTTTGTAGTCAGATTATCTTTGCGCAACACGCAAGACACCGACAAGCTTGTCAGCACTGGTATGATCGTCGCAAGCGGCCGAGCCGTCGTCGAGCCCTTGGACGAGAAGACGGATGGTAAACCACAGACAAGCCCGATCTCATTCACTGTTCCGGTCGAAGTCGTCCCGCAAAGTGCTACACAAATGTACACGATACTTGATGATCGAGGGCCATTACAGACAAGATCCATTGTTTTGCGCACCCTTGAATTTGTTGGGGCCTTGGCGACGGCGGCCACAGCAGGATTCACCGGGTCGACAACCGTGAGTAAAGCCGTGGGCCTGTTTACCGGCGTAGCCATTCCCGAAACCAGAAAGTGGTGGACCGACCCTTGGCCAGCTTATAAGCGCAACATTGTCGCCTATGCCATGCCGGATCTGGTAAAAATTCCGAGGAATTCTGTTAGCGGACACAAATATATTTTCTTCTCTAAGAACAAAATCGAGACCCTAATTACAGATCATCTTATGTTTGGGCCCTTTGAGGGGCCGTCTTTGCTTCAGAAGACATTTGGCGCACTCTGGGACAGACCGAAACCCCTTAGACCTACGCACCCGAATATCGCCATAATTTCTCTTGCATTCGATAACTTGGATATCCCCTTCGAAGTTATTTCAGGACCGCCCCAAGTTGTCGCTCGACCGTCAGAATTCAAAGTTGATGTTCAACCGTCACTAGAGGAAAAAGAGAGTAAGGGAGAGGAGAGTAAGGGAAAGAAACCCAAATAGGTATCCTTCGGGAACCTATACTAAGACGCCACAAGGGCATTGCATCGCGACCTTGTGTATCCAACGCAAACTGTCGGAAGGTCAGCATCCGCCCTCACCCCTCGATCGCGTAAGGCACCGGGTCGCCTTTGACGTACGCCTCGATGCTCTCGACCGCGCTTCGGTAGTAGGCCTCGAAGGTGCCGTCGGTAACGTAGCCGATGTGCGGCGTCAGGATGGTGTTCCTGGCCCGGCGCAAGGAATGATCGGGCGGCAGGGGTTCCTGGTCGAAGACATCGAGGGCGGCGCCGGCGATGCGCCGGTTCTCCAGCATATCGATCAAGGCGGCCTCGTCGACGATGGGGCCGCGCGCGGTGTTGATGAAGTACGCCGTCGGCTTCATCAACGAGAGCTCGGCCGCGCCGATGACGCCGATCGAGCGCTCCCCCAGCGCCAGGTGGATGGAGACGATGTCGGCGCGGCGGAAGAGATCATGCTTTCCGACCCTCTCGACGCCGAGCTCCGCCGCCCGTTCCGCCGTCAGGTTCTGGCTCCAGGCGATGACGTTCATGGCGAACGCCTTGGCGACGGCGGCCATCTCGGCGCCGATGTTCCCGAGGCCGACGAGGCCAAGGGTCTTGTCGGATAGGGCGCGGCCAAGGGCGTAGTGCCAGCGCCCGGCGCGAAGGGCCGCGTCCTCTTGCGCGATGTGGCGAAGCAGCGCCAGGATCAGGCCCCAGGTGAGTTCGCAGGCGGCGGCGCCGAATTTCCTGGTGCCGGTGACGACGATGCCTTGCTCCAGCGCCGCATCGATGTCGATCTTGCGGCTGTGCCGGCCACCGGCGACCAGAAGCTTGAGGCCGGGAAGCCTCT
>JADFJG010000065.1 GCA_022566265.1 Pseudomonadota bacterium
CCTATCGCAACGACATCATCCCCCGGGCGCGCGGCGAGGCGGCGAAGGTGGTGCAGGCGGCCGAGGGCTATAAGCGGGAGATCGTCGCCCGCGCCGAGGGCGACGCCAAGCGTTTCACCTCGGTCTATAACGAATATAAGGTGGCCAAGGAGGTGACCACCCAGCGCCTCTATCTCGAAACCATGGAGGAGATCCTGCGCCGGACCAATAAGATCATCATCGACACCGGCGCCGCCGGGTCCCAGGGCGTGGTGCCCTATCTGCCCTTGCCGGAGGTGCAGAAGCGAATCAGAGGGCAGGCCAAATGAGCAAGAACATCCTGACCATCCTTGGCATCGTCGCCATCGTCCTTGGCCTCGTCGCCTTCAACTCCATGTTCACGGTCCACCAGACCCAACAGGCGCTGGTGCTGCAGTTCGGCGAATACAAACGGACGATCACCCAGCCGGGCCTCCATTTCAAGATGCCGATCCTGCAGCAGGTCATCTTCTACGAGAAACGGGTGTTGAATGTCGATCCGCCGGTGGAGCGCATCATCCTGGCCGGACAGAAGCCGCTGCTGGTCGACGCCTTCGCGCGCTACCACATCGCCAACCCGCTGCTTTTCTATCAGCGGGTGCGCGATGAGCGGGTGGCGGTCCAGAGGCTCGGCACCATCATCAACGCCAAACTGCGCGAAATCCTCGGCGGCGAGACGCTGACGACGGTGCTCTCGGGGAAGCGCGCAAGCATCATGGACAGGATCCTGGCGGGGGTGAAGGCGGAGTCGGCCGATTTCGGCATCGACGTCATCGACGTGCGCATCCGCCGCTCCGACCTGCCGCAGAAGACCGAAGAGGCGGTCTATGAACGGATGAAGAGCGAGCGCGTTCGCGAGGCCATGGAGCACCGCGCCGAGGGCGCCGAGGCCGGCCAGCGCATCCGCGCCGGCGCCGATCGGGACCGCACCATCCTTCTCGCCGAGGCGCAAAGGAAGGCGCAGATCCTGAGCGGCGAAGGCGACGCGCGGTCCTACAAGATCTACGCCGACGCCTTCGGCCAGGACCCGGAATTCTTCGCCTTCTACCGCTCCATGCAGGCCTATCGCGAAGCCATCGGCGAGGACACCACCATGGTGCTGTCGCCGGACAGCGATTTCTTCCGCTTTTTCGGCGACCCCAGTGGCAAGTTGAAAAGGAGGCGGGACAACAAGTAACGCCATCGCCGGAGACATGCTGACCGATCTGTTGACCGCCTTGGCCTTGGTATTGGTGATCGAGGGGGTGGTCTATAGTTTGTTTCCCGATGGCATGAAGCGCCTCATGGCCCAGGTTCTGGGACTTCCGGCGTCGGATTTGCGCGCCGCCGGGCTGATCGCGGCGACCCTTGGCGTCGGTTTCGTCTGGCTGCTGAGGGGCTGAGGGGCGTATGCGCGTCGGCGCCCGCGGATTGGTGATCGAGGCCGGTATTTGTGATCGAGATCGGGAACGGAATTGGCCAGATCGTCATATTTCGACCATAAACATGGCCTACCACCCTCCCAGGCATCGCGGCCCCATGGTGGCCGCTCCCATAGGATGATCTTCCTGGCGGCACGGCGCGGAGTTGAAATTAGGCTCCCCATGCCACACTTGTTTCCCAAGACGGCCCGTGCCGCCGAGTGAATGAATGATCGGAGATTCCCCGTGATCCAAAGTCTCATCATATCCCCCTTGCCGGTCCTCCGCGCGCCCCGGATTCGCGGCGGCGGTCCGTTGGTCTGGTGTGCGGCCGGGCTGCTGGCCTTTATCATCATGGTCCCGCTTTTCGAGGCGCGGGCGCAGGCGGCGCCGGAAAGCTTCGCCGACCTGGCGGAAAGACTGTTGCCGGCGGTGGTCAACATCTCGTCCACCCAGGTGAGCCGGGAGCGCAGCCAGCGCGGACCGGAAATTCCCCAGTTCCCTCCTGGCTCGCCCTTCGAGGACTGGTTCCGCGATTTCCTCGAGCGCAACCGTCCCGAATCGACGCCGAGGCGGGTCAACTCGCTGGGGTCGGGGTTCATCATCGATCCCTCGGGTTACATCGTCACCAACAACCACGTCATCGAGGAGGCGGATGAAATCACCGTCATCCTGCAGGACGACACCAATCTCAAGGCCAAGGTCGTCGGCCGCGACAAGAAGACCGACCTCGCCCTGCTGAAGGTCGAGACCGACAAGCCGCTTACCGCCGTGGAGTGGGGGGATTCGAACAAGAGCCGGGTCGGCGACTGGGTGGTCGCCATCGGCAATCCGTTCGGCCTTGGCGGGACGGTGACGGCGGGCATCATCTCGGCCCGCGCGCGGGACATCAATTCAGGCCCCTATGACGACTATCTGCAGACCGACGCCTCGATCAACCGCGGCAATTCCGGCGGCCCGATGTTCAACATCGAGGGCGAGGTGATCGGCGTCAATACCGCCATCTTCTCGCCCTCGGGCGGCAGCGTCGGCATCGGCTTCGCCATTCCCTCGGCGCTTGCCAAGACGGTGATCGACCAGTTGCGCAAGCACGGGCGGACGCGGCGCGGCTGGCTGGGGGTGCGGATCCAGACCGTGACCGAGGAGATCGCCGAAAGCCTCGGCCTCGACAAGGCCCACGGCGCCCTGGTCGCCGGGGTCACCGACGGCGGTCCGGCGAAGGAGTTCGGCATCGAGGCCGGCGACGTAATTCTGCGTTTCGACGACAAGGAAGTCAGCGGCATGCGTAAACTGCCGCGCATCGTCGCCGAGACCCCGATCGACAAGGCCGTCAAGGTCGAACTGTGGCGCAAGGGCGAAAAGAAGGTGATCGACGTCACCATCGGCGAGTTGAAGGAAGAGGTCGCCGCCACGGCCGAGGGCTCGGGCAAGGACAGCGGCCAGGGAACGGTCAGCATGCTCGGCCTGACCCTGTCGGTGATCACACCGAAATTGCGCGAACGCTTCAAACTCGACGATGAAACCAAGGGGATCATCGTCACCCGCGTCAAGAAAGGTTCGGTCGCCAAGAAGAAAGGCATCCGCAAGGGCGACGTCATCCTCGAAGTCAGCCAGGACAAGGTCGAGACCCCGGGCGATGTCAAGTCCATGGTCGAGAAGGCCCGTGAGGCCAAACGCAAGTCCGTCCTTTTGCTGATCGAACGCCAGAACGACCAGCGCTTCGTGGTGTTGCCGATCGCCAAGAGCTGATCGCCCTTGCCGGCGTGCTTGAATACTGGCGCGCTTCAATCGCTGAATTCGTCCAGGCGGTATCCCTGGAGATAAAGAAGGGCGGTCAAGTCGCCGTGCTCCACCCGTAAAGGCGCCGCCGCCGCCACCGACGGCCTGGCGTGGTATGCCACCCCCAGCCCCGCCGCCCGCAACATCTCGAGATCGTTGGCGCCGTCGCCGACGGCCAGCGTCGCCGAAAGCGGCAATCCGCGTTCCGCCGCCAGGCGTTCGAGCGCCGCGAGCTTGGCCGCCGGCCCCAGCACCGGTTCCCTGACCGCGCCGGTCAGCCTGCCATCGCGGATCTCGAGCTCATTCGCTTGGGCGAAATCGAAGCCGAGGCGATCCCGCACGGCACTGGTGAAACAGGTGAAGCCGCCGGAAATCAGGGCCGCATAGGCGCCATCGGCCCTCATGGTCCGGACCAGGGTGTCGGCACCGGGGCTAAGCGTCACGCGTTCGAGCGCGCGGTCGAGAATTTCGGCCGGCATGCCGGCCAACAGCCCGACCCGCTCATTCAGCGCCGCGGTGAAGTCGATCTCGCCGTTCATGGCGCGCCGGGTGATGTCCGCGACCTTCTCGCGCTCACCGATGAAGTCGGCCAATTCATCGAGCATCTCGTTCTCGATGACGGTCGATTCCATGTCGGCGATCAGCAGCTTCTTGCGCCGCCCCTGGCGCGCCTGGACCGCCATGTCGACGCCAAGTGTCCCGAGCGCCTGGCGTACCGCCGATCGAGACTTCTCGAGGTCGGGGGCGGAAAAGGCGATGTCGCAGGCGATCCCCGGCGCCAGCCAGTCCACGGCTTCGGCCCGGGCCCCCGATTTCGCGAGGGCGTCCAGCGCCATCCCGGCGATACTATCGTCGAGTGACAGACCGCCGGCGGTGCTATCATCCCCATGGCGCTTGTTGGCGCCGGCGATCAGGGTGAGGACGTTTTGCATGGGGGCATATTGGGTGCCTCCGCCGGTGTTGGCAAGTTCGGCCCACGCCTTGGGCCGGGGCGGGGCCAGGCCATTGGGCATGACTGAACGGCGCCGGGATTCGTTGAGAACGATGCCATGACCGACCGATGCCAAACCCCTGGGGGAAGCGCGAAGATGGGGCGAGAGGCGTCCCGCGTCCTCGTCATCGCCGGACCGACCGCCAGCGGCAAGTCTTCCCTCGCCCTGGCGGTGGCGGAAAGGTTCGGCGGCGTCGTCATCAACGCCGACGCCATGCAGGTCTACCGGAATGTGGAAGTCCTCACCGCCCAGCCCACCGCCGCCGCCCGCGCCCGCGTCCCGCATCGGCTTTACGGCGCCGTCGCCGCCGATGAGCCGTGTTCGGCCGGGCGCTGGCGGGAGATGGCGCTGGATGAGATCGGCGCCGCCCTTGGGGGGGGGAAACTGCCGGTCGTCGTCGGCGGCACCGGGCTTTATCTCAAGGCCCTGATGGAGGGGCTTTCGCCGATACCGGAGGTTCCCGGCGAGGTGCGGGCATCGGCGCGGGAACTTCATGCCCGTCTTGGCGGCGAGGCATTCCATCGGGAGCTTCGCCGCCTCGACCCGGAAACCGCCGCCCGCCTCGAGCCCGGCGATTCCCAGCGCCTGATCCGCGCCTGGGAGGTGTTGCGGGCGACCGGCCGCCCGCTCTCATCGTGGCATGGCGCCGATGGCGCCGGCCCGCCGCCGGGCCTGGCGTTCAAGACGGTGATGTTCGCCCCCCCGAGAGAGGCGCTTTACGCCGCCTCCGACGCGCGCTTCGAGCGGATGATCGCCGACGGCGCGATCGACGAGGCCAGGGCGCTCGATGCCCGGGGTCTCGATCCCGAACTGCCGGTCATGAAGGCGCTCGGCGTGCGCGAGCTCCTCGGCTTTATCCATGGGGCTATCGGCATCGACGATGCCGTATCGCGCGCCAAGCAGGCGACGCGAAATTACGCCAAGCGGCAGCTTACCTGGTTCCGCCGCCAGATGGCCGCCGATGAGGTGATTTCCGCGCAATATTCAGAAAGTTTTAATGAAATAATCTTTTCATTTATTATGTCATTATCCTTGACCGCGGACCGGTGAAAGACTAGTTTTGCGCTCCCTACGGGGCCGAAAGCGCGGCATGGGGTTTATTGGCGCTTTCCCCCACTTGGTCGCATTCGGCGATGGCGCCCGGTCCCCCCGTGACCGGGTAATATTTCGTCGGGCGGGGTTTTCCTGGGCCGCGGTTCGGTCCAACCTTTGTTTGCGTGGAGATGAACCAGATGGATGACGCTCAACTGACCGGATCCGAGATCGTACTCAAGGTGCTGGTGGATCAGGGCGTCGACGTCATTTTCGGCTATCCCGGCGGCGCCGTCCTGCCGATCTACGACGCCCTGTACCAACAGGATGCCATCCGTCACATCCTGGTCCGCCAGGAAGGCGGCGCGGTGCATGCCGCCGAGGGATACGCGCGCTCCACCGGCAGGGTCGGCGTCGTCCTGGTGACCTCGGGGCCGGGCGCGACCAATACGGTCACCGGCCTGACGGACGCGTTGATGGACAGCATCCCCGTGGTCTGCCTCACCGGCCAGGTGCCGACGCATCTGATCGGCAACGACGCCTTCCAGGAGGCCGACACCACCGGCATCACCCGGCCGTGCACCAAGCACAACTACCTGGTCAAAAGCGTCGACGATTTGGCCCGGGTCCTGCACGAGGCCTTTTACGTCGCCTCGTCCGGCCGGCCCGGCCCGGTGGTGGTGGACTTGCCGAAGGACATTTTACAGGCCGAGGCGGTCTACACGACGTCGCGCCAAACCAGGCACAAGACCTACCGGCCCAAATTGAAGGCCGAACCCGATCAGATCGAGGAAGCCGTGCGTCTGATCGCCGGCGCCAAGCGGCCGATCTTCTATACCGGGGGCGGGGTCATCAACTCAGGTCCCCGGGCATCGCGCCTGTTGACGCGGTTGGTGCGGATGACCGGCTTCCCCTGCACCAATACGCTCATGGGTCTCGGCGGTTTCCCTGGATCCGACCCCCGGTTCATCGGCATGCTCGGCATGCACGGCACCTATGAAGCGAACCTGGCGATGTACAATTGCGACCTGATGATCGCCGTGGGGGCGCGATTCGACGACCGGGTGACGGGTAAGATCTCGGAGTTCTCGCCGGGTTCGAAGAAGATCCAGATCGACATCGATCCGACATCCATCAACAAGAACGTGATGGTCGATCTGCCCATCATCGGCGATGTCGGGATCGTCCTCAGACAGATAATCAAGCGGTGGGAGGAAGGGCAGTGCCGCGCCGACGAGAAGGCGCTGGGGAAGTGGTGGAAGCAGATCCGCGCCTGGCAGGGCCGCGACTGCCTTTCCTACGAGATGTCGGACACCATCATCAAGCCTCAATTCGCGCTCCAGCGCCTTTACGAGCACACCAAGAAGCGCGACGTCTACATCACCACCGAGGTCGGGCAGCACCAGATGTGGGCCGCCCAATTTTTCAAGCTGGAGAAGCCGAAACGCTTCATGACCTCGGGCGGGCTGGGCACCATGGGCTACGGCCTGCCGGCGGCGATCGGGGTGCAGATCGCCCATCCCGACGCCCTGGTCATCGACATCGCCGGCGAGGCGTCGATCCTGATGAACATCCAGGAGATGTCGACCGCCTGCCAGTACCGGCTGCCGGTTAAGATCTTCATCCTCAACAACCAGTATATGGGCATGATTCGCCAGTGGCAGGATCTGCTCTATGACGGCCGTTACTCCGAAAGCTACTCCGCCTCGCTGCCGGATTTCGTCAAGCTCGCCGAATCGTTCAGCGCCGTCGGCCTCAGGGCGGAAAAGCCCGACGAGGTCGACGGCGTGATCTCGGAGATGCTCGCCACCGACCGTCCGGTGATCGTCGACGTCGTGGTCGATCAGATGGAGAACTGCTTCCCCATGATCCCGTCGGGCGCGGCCCATAACGAGATGCTTCTGGGTCCCGACGACAAGACCAAGACGCCGGTATCCGAGGAGGGCATGGTGCTCGTCTAGATGAGCGCGCCGAGGGTCTTCGCTCCGGTCCGATTTGTGGTATGTTGCGGCCCCGGGCCCGTATGTTTCGGAGTGAGACTTGGTGGAAGAAGAGGTCAACAAGCACACGATTTCGGTTCTTGTGGACAACGAGACCGGCGTCCTGGCGCGGGTCATCGGCCTGTTTTCGGGACGCGGATACAATATCGAGAGCCTGACCGTGGCCGAGGTCGATAAGCGGAATTCGGTTTCCCGCATCACCGTCGTCACCTCGGGCACGCCGATGATCATCGAACAGATCAAGGCGCAACTGTCGCGTCTGGTGCCGGTCCACATAGTGAGCGATCACACCGAGGAAGGCCCCCATGTCGAGCGCGAACTGGCCCTGATCAAGGTCGCGTGCTCGGGCGAGAAACGGGTGGAGTCGCTGAGGATCGCGGACATCTTCCGCGCCCGGGTCGTCGACAGCACCAACCGCTCCTTCGTCTTCGAGATCACCGGCGCGACGGAGAAGCTCGAGGCCGTCATCAAGCTGATGACGCCGCTGGGCCTCATCGAGGTCTCGCGTACCGGGGTCGTGGCCATCGCCAGGGGCGACCAGTCCATTGCCAGTGGCAACAAGTCTATCTAAGTATACCTAGTAAATACCGCCGCCGGAGTCCGCGACGCCGAGGCCGGAAAAGGACGCCGGGCGGCGGCGGCAGGAGAGGGAACCCATCATGCGCGTATTCTACGATCGGGACGCCGACGTCAATCTCGTCAAGTCGAAAAAGGTCGCCATCGTCGGCTACGGCAGCCAGGGGCACGCCCACGCCCTCAATCTCAAGGACAGCGGGGTCAAGGATATCGTCGTCTCCCTTCGCTCCGGCTCGGGCAGCATCAAGAAGGCCGAGGACGCCGGCCTCACGGTGATGAGCCCGGCCCAAGCCGCCAAGTGGGCCGACATCGTCATGGTCCTGGTGCCCGACGAGCTCCAGGCGGCGCTTTACCGGGACGAGCTTGAGGACAACATGAAGAAGGGCGCGGCGCTCGCCTTCGCCCACGGGTTCAACATCCATTTCAAGCTGATCGAGCCGAGAGAGGATTTCGACGTCTTCATGATCGCGCCCAAGGGTCCCGGGCATACGGTGCGTTCGGAATATCAGCGCGGCGCCGGCGTGCCCTGTCTGCTGGCCGTCGACCAGGACGCGTCGGGCAACGCCCGCGAGATCGGCTTGTCCTATGGCGCCGGCATCGGCGGCGGCCGCGCCGGAATCATCGAGACCACCTTCCGCGAGGAATGCGAGACCGATTTGTTCGGCGAGCAGGTGGTGCTGTGCGGCGGGCTTACCGCCTTGATCCAGGCCGGATTCGAGACCCTGGTCGAGGCCGGCTATGCCCCGGAAATGGCCTATTTCGAGTGCCTGCACGAGGTCAAGTTGATCGTCGACCTGATCTATGAAGGGGGCATCGCCAATATGCGCTATTCGATCTCGAATACCGCCGAGTACGGCGATTACTCCCGTGGGCCGCGGGTCATCGACGACCATGTCCGGGCGAGGATGAAGGAGATCCTCGATGACATCCAGTCGGGCCGTTTCGCCCGCGAATGGGTGCTAGAGAACGTTGCCGGACAGACCAGCTTCAAGGCCATGCGCCGGCGCGCCGCCGCCCACCCGATCGAGGAAGTGGGCCAGAGGCTGCGTGAAATGATGCCCTGGATCGCCGAAAAGCGCCTGGTCGACAAGTCGAAAAACTGAATCGAATCATGGACCTTTGGTATGAAGCGCCGCGCTCTTTGCCCGCTCGGCCGGGGCCGGGAAGCCAATGGGCGCGCCTGGGGACGGGGAGGGAAATTTTTGTCCGGGGACAATTGAATATTGCCCTCGGCGGGGAAATAGGCGTAAAGATAAGGCGTTAAACAGGTTTCTTGAGAATTTTATCTATCGTTATTCGTGGTTGGTTGACAGTAACCGGCTAAGGAGCCGCAACAGGGAAGGTTGTTCCTTCGCATTCGGCGCCGGACGCGACGGCTGATAGGATCATGACAGGAAACGTGAAATTCACCGTCGGCACAGGCTTGGGCTCCCCGGTTTCGGGGGCCTGGTTCCCCTTCGGTCGGTCCCGGCAACCGCCGCGCGGGCTCCCGTTCATCTTGCTCCTGGGGGATATGGCACTGCGACTTAGGCACCCCTGAACGCCGCCGTCTTCAAGCGGTGGCCGTTCAGGGGCGGAATTCTTAACCCCCTTCGAGCCACGGTTCGCAGTGAAGGACTAATCAGATGAGCAAGAACAAGGACGAAAACCGAGTCATCATTTTCGACACGACCTTGCGCGACGGCGAGCAGTCGCCGGGCGCGTCCATGAACCTGGAGGAAAAACTGCGCATCGCCAAGGTGTTGGATGAGCTCGGCGTCGATATCATCGAGGCCGGTTTCCCCATCGCGTCTAACGGCGATTTCGAGGCCGTGCGGGAGATTTCCAGGACCGTCACCACGCCGATCATATGCGCCTTGGCGCGGGCCCACAGGCAGGATATCGAACGCGCGGCGGAAGCGCTCGAACCGGCCAGGCGCAAACGCATCCACACCTTCATTTCGACCAGCCCGCTGCACATGAAATACAAGCTGCAGATGGAGCCCGAGGAGGTGCACCAGGCGGTCATCGACAGCGTCACGCGCGCGCGCAATCTATGCGACGACGTGGAGTGGAGTTGCGAGGACGGCTCCCGCACCGAGCCCGATTTCCTCTGCCGCACCGTCGAATCGGCGATCGCGGCGGGCGCCACGACCATCAACATTCCCGATACCGTGGGTTACGCCATTCCCGAGGAGTTCGCGGCGCTGATCTCGATGCTGTTCGACCGCGTACCCAACATCGACAAGGCGGTCATCTCGGTCCACTGCCATAACGATCTCGGCCTGGCGGTGGCCAATTCTCTGGCCGCCATCCACGCCGGCGCCCGCCAGGTCGAATGCACGATCAACGGTCTGGGTGAGCGCGCCGGCAACGCGGCGCTCGAGGAGATCGTCATGACGCTGCGCACCCGTCAAGATTTTCTGCCCTATGACGCCCGGATCAAGACCGAGAACATCACCAAGGCATCGCGTCTGGTATCCGGCATCACCGGTTTCGTGGTCCAGCCCAACAAGGCGATCGTCGGCGCCAACGCCTTCGCCCATGAGGCGGGGATACATCAGCACGGAATGATGAGGCACGCCGGCACCTACGAGATCATGAGCCCGGAATCCATCGGCCTGACCAAGTCCTCATTGGTCATGGGCAAACATTCGGGACGCCATGCGTTCCGGGCGAAGCTTGTCGAATTGGGCTTCGATGTCGGCGACAACGCCCTGGAGGACGCCTTCCGCCGGTTCAAGGACCTTGCCGACAAGAAGAAGGAGATCTTCGACGAGGACATCATCGCCCTGGTGGATGACGAGGTCGTGCGCGTCAACGACCGGATCCAGATGGGCTCTCTCAAGGTGGTGTGCGGTACCGAAGGGCCGCAGACCGCGGAGCTCGCGCTCAACATCGACGGCGAGGTCCTGAGCACCACGGCCACGGGGGACGGTCCCGTCGACGCTATCTTCATCGCCATCAGGCAACTGTTCCCCCACGAGGCCAAGCTGGCGTTGTTCCAGGTCCATGCCGTGACCAAGGGCACCGATGCCCAGGCCGAGGTTACGGTGCGTCTCGAGGAGAACGGCCGCACGGTGAACGGCCAGGGCGCGGATACCGACACGCTGGTCGCCGCCGCCCGCGCCTATGTCAACGCGCTCAACAAGCTGTTGACCCAGCGGGAGAAATCGGTGTCGGCGCTGTCCGCCTAGCTCATGTACGGTAAAATCTGGTTGTCGGCGGGCCGAAATAGGCTTAACGGTTTATAAACGGGCTGAGAGTAATTAAAACAAGCCCGTAGCCCGGCCCTCCGGCCGGGGCGGGCGAGTAGCCAGGTCAACGTCAACCAGTGAAGTGAGGGCTTATGTTTTCCCGACTGTTCGGCATGCTTTCGGCGGATATGGCGATCGACCTCGGCACGGCCAACACCCTGGTCTACGTCAAGGGCCGCGGCATCGTGCTGAACGAGCCGTCGGTGGTCGCCATCGCCGAGATCAGGGGCAGGAAACAGGTGCTGGCGGTCGGCGACGAAGCCAAGATGATGGTTGGCCGGACTCCGGGCAATATCGAGGCGATCCGTCCTTTGCGCGATGGCGTCATCGCCGACTTCGAGATCGCCGAGGAGATGATCAAGCACTTCATCCGCCAGGTCCATAACCGGCGTTCCTTCGCTTCTCCCCAGATCATCATCTGCGTGCCTTCGGGCTCCACCGCGGTGGAGCGGCGCGCCATCCAGGAATCGGCCGAAAGCGCCGGCGCCAGACGCGTGTTCCTCATCGAGGAGCCGATGGCGGCGGCGATCGGCGCCGGCCTTCCGGTGACCGAGGCCACGGGATCGATGGTGGTCGACGTCGGCGGCGGCACCACCGAGGTGGCGGTGCTGTCACTCGGCGGTATCGTCTACTCCCGCTCCGTTCGGGTCGGCGGCGACAAGATGGACGAGGCCATCATCGCCTATATCCGGCGCAACCATAACCTTCTGGTCGGTGAAGGCTCGGCCGAGCGCATCAAGAACGAGATCGGCTCCGCCTGCCCGCCGCCCGACGGCGAGGGCCGGGTGATGGAGATCAAGGGCCGGGATCTCATGAACGGCGTGCCCAAGGAACTCATCATCAGCGAGCGCCAGATCGCCGAAGCCCTGGCCGAGCCGGTGAGCGCCATCATCGAAGCGGTCAAGGTGGCGCTCGAGCACACGGCGCCGGAGCTGGCCGCCGATATCGTCGACAAGGGCATCATGCTGACCGGCGGCGCGGCGCTTCTTGGCAATCTCGACTACGTGTTGCGCCACGCCACGGGCCTGCCCGTTTCGATCGCCGATGAGCCCCTGTCCTGTGTCGTGCTCGGGACCGGGCGGACGCTCGAGGAGATGAAGACGTTAAAGAACGTGTTGACCACTTCGTACTGAACCGCGCCCGAGGCCGGCGCGAGTGGCACAGGAATCCAGTTCATATTGGAGGTGTGACGGAATCCGCCGAGGGGATCGGATAGGGTGAAGCTTCGAAAGGAAGGACTTGTTTTGCGGCTGGCCGTCCCGTTCAAGGGGATGGTCCAGCGCTTCGCCCTGCTCTCCCTCGTGCTCGCCGCCTTCGGCCTGATGATCCTGGGCAAGGCCGAGACCGTGCTGGTCGAGCGCATGCGTACCGGCGTGACCGATGTCGTCGCGCCCGTCCTCGATGCCCTGTCGCGCCCCGTGGCCACCATGGCCGAAATCGTCGATAACCTCAGGGATCTCACCCGGTTGCGGTCTGACAACACGCGGTTGCGGGGGCAGATCGAGCGTCTCAATGCTTGGCATGGGGTGGCGCTGCGGCTGGAGGCCGATAACCGGACCCTTCGCGGGCTGCTCAACTTCACGCCCGGGGAGCGGGCCACATTCGTCTCCGCCCGGGTGATCGCGGATGGCGGCGGCCCCTTCGTGCGTAGCGTCATCGTCAATGCCGGCGCCCGCGACGGCCTGAGGAAGGGTCAGGCGGTGGTCACCGGGGCCGGCCTGGTCGGGCGGGTCTCCGAAACCGGCGGCCGCTCGGCGCGGGTGCTATTGCTCACCGACTTGAACTCGCGCATTCCCGTCGTCGCCGAGCAGTCGCGCACCCGCGCCATACTCGCCGGCGACAACTCGGCCCGGCCACGGCTGGTGTTCCTTCCCGAGAACGCCAAGCTGGTCCCCGGCGAGCGTATCGTGACCTCGGGTCACGGCGGCGCCCTGCCGGCGGGTCTGCTTGTCGGCATCGTCACCTCGGCCGGTGAGGGAACCGTGCGCATCGAGCCCATCGTCGATTGGGACCAGCTCGAATATGTGCGGATGATCGACTTCGAATCCGTCACCATGAAGCCTGAGCCTGGGAAGCCGGCGTCAAGCGGCGGGGAGCGGCGGCGGGGTGGATCGTGAAGGGAAGCTTCTGGCAGCGTCTGGATAACGTCGCGCGCCGGCTCGTGCCTTTGGGACTGACCCTGGTGTTGATCCTGTTCTCCGTCGTGCCCCTGCATATTCCGGGCTATTCGTCGATCGTTCCCATGCTGGCCCTGATCTCGGTTTACTACTGGGCCATTCACCGGCCCCGGCTGCTGCCGCCCATCGCCGTCTTCGCCGTCGGGCTGGCCCAGGATTTCCTCAGCGGCACCCCTCTTGGCCTCCACGCCGTCGTGTTGTTGCTGACCTACGGCGCCATCGTCTCCCAGAGACGCGCGTTCCTCGGCAAATCGTTCCTCGTCGTCTGGTGGGGATTCCTTGTCGTCGCCTTCGCCGCCGTCTTCGTGAGCTGGATACTCGCGTCGGTCCTTTCCGGCACCCTGATCGAGACCCGCGCGGGGGTGTTCCAGTTCCTCCTGACCTTTGCCCTCTATCCCGCCATGACGGCGCTGTTCGCCCGCGTTCAACGGGTCCTCCCGCAGGCCGCCCGAAATGTACCGGGACCGTAGCCGCTACAAGATGTTCACCCGCCGCGCCCTGATGTTGTCGGGGGGCAAGGCGGTGCTGCTGTCGGCGTTGGCGGCGCGGATGTATTACCTCCAGGTCATCGAGTCGGCGCGTTATCAGGTGCTGGCCGAGGAGAACCGCATCAATCTGCGTCTCCTGCCGCCGCCCCGGGGGCGCATCGTCGACCGATTCGGCGTCGAACTGGCGGTCAACGAGCAGAGCTACCGGGTCGTCATCGTCGCCAGGCAGACCGCGGATGTGGAGGAGACCCTGGACAAGCTCGGCGCCATCATCTCGCTCAGCGATTACGAGCGCCGCCGCGTCAGGCACGAAATCAAGCGCCGACGCGGCTTCTTCCCGATCACCGTGCGCGAGAACCTGGTGTGGGACGAGGTGGCGAAGATCGAGGTCAACGCCCCGGACCTGCCGGGCGTGATGATCGACGTCGGCCAAAGCCGGCATTACCCTTACGGCGAGGCCGCCGCGCACCTGCTTGGTTATGTCGCCGCCGTTTCGGAGGCCGAATTGACCGGCGATCCGCTGCTCGCGCTTCCCGATTTTCGCGTCGGCAAGGACGGCATCGAAAAGGTCCACGATCTCAGGCTTCGCGGCAAGGCGGGCGCCAGCGAGGTCGAGGTCAACGCCATCGGACGGGTGATCCGGGAACTGGCGCGCCGGGAAGGCCAGCCCGGCGACGAGGTAGCGCTTTCCATCGACATGGCCCTGCAGAAGTTCGCCTATGACCGCCTTGGGGACGAGAGCGCGTCGGTGGTGGTGATGGATGTCCATAGCGGCGAGGTCCTGGCCCTTGCGTCCACGCCGAGTTTCGATCCCAACGCCTTCACCAAGGGCATCACCACGGCCTACTGGCGCGAGCTCACCGCGAATTCCCGGGCACCGCTGACCAACAAGGCCGTCAGCGGGCAATACGCGCCGGGTTCCGTCATCAAGATGATCGTGGCGCTCGCCGCGCTCGAGGGCGGAATCCTCACTCCCGATCACAGTGTGTTTTGCAAGGGATACATCGAGCTTGGCAACGCGCGCTTCCATTGCTGGAAGAAATACGGCCACGGGCACACCGACATGTACAAGGGCATTCAGCAGTCCTGCGATGTCTTTTTCTACGACGTCGCCCGGCGCACCGGCGTCGATCGAATCGCCGCCATGGCCGGGCGCTTCGGCTTGGGCCAGCTCCCCGGTATCGGCCTTCCGGGCGAGCGGCGGGGCCTGATTCCGACCCGCGACTGGAAGCTGGCGAATAAAGGCGTGCCGTGGCAGCTCGGCGAGACCCTGATCGCCGGCATCGGCCAGGGGTTCGTGCTGTCGACGCCCCTGCAGCTGGCGGTCATGGCGGCCCGGCTGGCGAACGGCGGACGGGCGGTCAAGCCGACCCTGGTGCGTTCCGTGCGCCGGGCCGGCGAGGTGGAGACGGCCGACGCCGGCACCGGCGCCGAGCCGCCCGACTTCCCCGAGATCAAGATCGGCAAGGCTTCGCTGGCGTTCATCACCGGCGCCATGAACGCCGTCACCAACACGCCAAAGGGCACGGCTTACCGTGCCCGGATCAAGGAGCCGGGAATGGCCATGGCGGGCAAGACCGGGACTTCCCAGGTGCGCCGCATTTCCATGAGCGAGCGCCAATCAGGCTTGATCAAGAACAAACAAAAACCGTGGATCGAGCGCGACCACGCGGTGTTCGTGGGCTTCGCGCCGGTCGACGATCCGCGCTACGCCGTCGCCGTCGTCGTCGAGCATGGCGGCGGAGGTTCGAAGGTGGCGGCGCCGATCGCCCGCGACGTGCTTCTCGAAACCCAGCGCCGGGACCCCTCGGGCGTCTCCGGAGCCCGGCGGTTCGCCCAGGGATGAAGGACCGGGGATGAAGGACAGGGGATGATGGGCCGGACGCGGTGGTATGGCTAGTCCTGGGACGGCATGAGTAACAGCGACGAATTCTTTCACGCGGAAATGACGCTCCGCCAGAAGCTCTGGCAGATCAACTGGGGCCTGGTGGTGATCATTTGCGCCACCGCCGTCATCGGCTTCGCCGTGCTCTATTCGGCGGGCAACGGCAGCATCCATCCCTGGGCGGCGCGCCAGATGGTCCGGTTCTCCGCCGGTCTGGCGATCATGTTCGCCGTCGCCCTGATCGATACCAGGGTGTGGCTGCGTTACGCCTATCTCATTTACCTGGGCGGGCTGGCGTTGCTGGCCTATGTCGACGTCTTCGGCGCCGTCGGCAGGGGGGCGCAGCGGTGGATCGATCTCGGCGCCTTCAACCTGCAGCCCTCCGAGGTCATGAAGGTCGCCCTCGTCCTGGCGCTGGCGAGATACTTCCATGCCATCCGCTTCGAGGAAATCGGCCGCATCCGGTATCTGGTCTGGCCCCTGGTGCTGGTGGCGGCGCCGGCGGCGCTGGTTTTTCGCCAGCCCGACCTCGGCACCGCCACGATGCTGGTGCTGGCGGGCGGCGCCATGTTCTTCATGGCCGGCGTCAGGTTGTGGAAGTTCGGCGCCGTCATCGCCGGGGCGCTGGCCATGATCCCCGTCGCCTGGCATTTCCTGCGCGATTACCAGAAGCAGCGGATCCTCACCTTCTTCGACCCCGAAAGCGATCCCATGGGCGCCGGCTATCACATCATACAGTCGAAGATCGCGCTGGGCTCGGGCGGCATCTTCGGCAAGGGGTTCCTCCAGGGCACCCAAAGCCACCTCAACTTCGTGCCCGAGAAGCAGACCGACTTCGTCTTCACCCTGCTGGCCGAGGAGTTCGGCCTCGTCGGCGGGCTGTTCCTTCTGGCGCTCTATCTGATGCTGCTGGTCTACGGCATCGCCATAGCCATGCGCTCGCGCAACCAGTTCGGCCGCCTGCTCGCCGTCGGCGTGACGGTGACCTTCTTCCTTTATGTCTTCATCAACATCGCCATGGTGATGGGAATGCTTCCCGTCGTCGGCGTGCCCTTGCCGCTGGTGTCCTATGGCGGCACCTCGATGCTGACCTTGCTGTTCGGATTCGGGCTGTTGATGGGGGTCTACGTCCACCGCGACGTCGGCGTCGACCGCAGCGCCGACGCCGAAACCGTCTGACGGTAACGGCGCCGGCGCGGTGGCGGAGGCCGCTATCGACAAAGCCAAGGGCCTTTGCTATACCGCCTGACGCTTGGCCCGGCGATGAGTTCGGTCGGCGGAACGGCGGGCTCTTGATCGGCCGGGTAGAAGTCGAAAGGTTCCGGAGTGTCAATGGGTTAACGATTTTTGCAAAAGGCGTGGCCGGACCATGGTCACGGCAAGGCGAGCGCCCGTAGTTCAGCTAGGTAGAACAGCGGACTCTTAATCCGCGTGTCGTAGGTTCGAATCCTACCGGGCGTACCAATTATATCAATGACTTAGGCCCCTTTCGGGGCCTTTTTCTTGTCGCACACCCTTCCTTTTTGTTGCATCATAGGCCATTGTAATTCCTTGATGTCCGTTTCTGTCCCGTCGAGTCCATGCGACAAAGATGTGACAAGGCGGCGATTTGCCGGTGGATGGCTAGATCGTGGGGATCAGTGCCGCATTGAACCCCGTGACCTCCGCCATTTAGCATCCGGACCGGTAGCAATTGTACTGATGAAAGATTACGCTTCGACCCCATTGGCCCTCCTGCAGTAGGACCCCAGGCCAAGGGGAGGCACGTCCCAAGCAGGGTTCGTCGGGCGAGTAATTGATTGACAAGCTGCCAATCAATCATTATAAATGGCACGGCGCAAATCAATCGCGCGCCGGAGACAGGGACCGTGGATATCTACAATTGGCAATACGAATTCGATCAGGTGGCGCACGTCGCAGGCATACCGCAGGCGACCATGCAGTCTTGGCTGGCGCGGCATGAAATACCGCTGACGCAAGAGACGCTGCACCCTGGCCGCGGTCGGGTTAGGCGATTTCGCTATTCGGATGTGGTGATTATTTGCTTGATTGCAGAGTTTCAGCGAATCGGCATCGGACTGGAAAGCGCCGCCCACATAGCGGCCTGGGTTACGGGAGATGATCAAGTACTTGCTCACCTGAAAAAAGCGGGAGGTATAAAACATAAACCTTTTGAGTTTTTTCGGATCGGTCGGAAGCTCTTGGTCTTCACTGTGGAACTGTCGAGCACAGCACTCGGGCCGACCGTGATTGCCTTTGATCAGTCCGCAAGCGCTCAGGAGATGTCGGCCAGCTTCGCTAAGCAATTTCGTGAGGACGGCGACGTGCCTCCCAGGTCGATAACGATATTCGATTTCGCGAAACTGCTGCGAACCATCGATGAGGAACTTCGACGTCTGCTAGTGGGCGAGGGCATCGATGGATGATCTCCAGCTTCTCGATGTCGACGGAATTGCTGATGCTCTGGGTTTCCCGGGTACAAAGCGTCAAAAGCGCCGCCGCGTGTACGCCCTTCACGAGAAACAGCCGGGCTTTCCGACGATCACTGTGGGCGGAAGGGTTGTGGCCCGCAGGCCCGCACTTCTAATGTTCCTGGAAAACCTCGAGCAGGAAAAGCTTCAAGTGCGCCATCGCGGCAGCGACTCCTAACGTGCACAGGGCGAGCAATGATTTGTGGTGGTCATCCCGGGTTCACTCGCAACCAAGACTTCCATGGTCGATGAGGGGCAAATTAAGGCTCGACCGAACATCTCATTGGACTACCTGGGCTGAACTGGATTCGAAATAAGTTGTGCCGCCGATTAAAGCGGCGCGCATCGGGCCCAGTTGAGTAGTGGAAGCCTCGTGACTCAGTCAGAAATTCGGTGGAGCCCACCGCCGCCCACTGGGACGACGAAGTGATCAACACGGCACAGCATATTATTAAGGCTTTAGGCGGCCGCTGGCACGGATCCTATGGCATGGCCCGCTGTCCAGCTCACAAGGATCAAGACCCAAGCTTAAAGGCCCGAGACGATCCTAACAAACCTGATGGAGTTGATCTACATTGTTTTGCTGGTTG
Source organism: Pseudomonadota bacterium (assembly GCA_022566265.1). Lineage (GTDB taxonomy): Bacteria > Pseudomonadota > Alphaproteobacteria > SMXQ01 > SMXQ01 > JACZQV01. Next base: position 18,645 of record JADFJG010000065.1, read on the forward strand.
TGATTGGCGTGCCGTCAAGGACGCGCTGCGCCGCGACAACTTACTGCCGGGCTGGGAGTCGGGACCATCGCACCGACGAAAAGCAGCGGTCCACCCGGAAGCCGACGCCCAAGCACGACGTAAGGCCAAACAGCAAGCCGACCGGATAGAGGCAGCACAAGAGATTTGGCGCCGCGCTCGACCAGCCGCGGGGACGTTGGCTGAAACCTATTTGAGGGCGCGCGGCATCACCATTTCGATCCCGCCAACCATTCGCTACGTGCCGGATCTAAAGCACGGCCCCACCGGGCTGCTCATGCCGACGATGGTGGCCGCGGTGCAGGGGCCAGATGGTCGTCTATGCGGTGTTCATCGGACATTTTTGCGACTCGACGGGCGCGCGAAAGCGAACGTCAGTACCCCGAAGATGAGCTTAGGCCATTGTGCCGGTGGCGCCATCCGACTGGCCGCGGCGGCATCGAGGATTGGTGTTGCGGAAGGCATCGAAACGGCGCTTTCCGTGATGCAGGCAATCAGCATCCCGACATGGGCGGCGCTCAGCACGAGCGGGCTAAAGGCGCTCCTCCTGCCGCCCTCGGTGCGCGAGGTCATAGTGCTGGCCGATGGGGACGAGCCAGGCGAGAAGGCGGCACAAGATGCGGCCCAGCGATTTGTCCAACAAGGCCGTAAAGTGCGCATCGCGCGCCCGCCAGAAGGAAAAGACTTCAACGATCTGTTGAGTGACGTGGCATGAACGAGGACATCCGCAAAGCCACCGACAACGCCGAAATTGTGAAGCTTCGGCCCGCCGACATCAAGCTAACCGAGCTCGGCAACGCCGAAAGGCTCGTGGCTCGCCACGGCGGTGATCTTCGGTTTTGCCATCCCTGGCGCAAATGGCTCGTATGGGACGGCCGCAGATGGCAACCGGACGCCACGGCCGAGATCCTGCGCCGTGCGAAGGAAACCGTGCGCGCCATGTATGGTGAGGCGGCTAATGAAGATCATGGGAACCGCCGGACGGCTTTAGTCGCTTGGGCGTTCAAGTGCGAACGTGAGGCAAGTATTAACGCCATGGTATCTTTGGCGAAGGCTGAGCCCGGCATCCCTGTTCTCCCTGAAGACCTCGATAAAAACTCCTGGCTTCTCAACGTCCTCAACGGTGCCCTCGATCTACGCACCGGGGAGTTACAGCCGCACGATCCCCGCGACATGCTCACAAAGCTTGTTCCGGTGGATTACGACGCCGACGCGCAGGCCCCGACCTGGGAGCGGTTTCTCGGGGAGATCTTCGATTGTAACGCCGGCCTCATTGGCTTTCTGCAACGCGCCGTTGGGTATTCGCTGACCGGCTCCACGCAAGAGCATTGTTTTTTTTATTTGTACGGCACGGGAAGCAACGGCAAGAGCACGTTTATTACCACCTTAAGCGAGCTGTTGGGCGATTACGCCCAAGCGACGCCTACCGAGACCTTTCTTAGCAAGAACCGTGGCTCGAGCATCCCCAACGATCTTGCGCGTCTAAAGGGGGCCCGGCTCGTCACGGCCATCGAAGCGGACGAGGGCCGGCGGTTCGCCGAATCGCTTGTCAAGACCTTGACCGGAGGCGACGTGATCACCGCTCGCTTTCTGCACGCCGAATTCTTCGAGTTCGTCCCCGAATTCAAACTCTGGTTCGCGGCGAACCACAAGCTCGTCGTTCGCGGCACCGGCCGCGCTATGTGGCGGCGAATCAAGTTGGTCCCGTTCACGATCACGATCCCTGACGAGGAGCAGGATCGCCAGCTCGTGGACAAGCTGCGGGCGGAACTGCCGGGCATACTGGCCTGGGCCGTGCAGGGGTGCCTCGAGTGGCAGCAAGAGGGACTCCAGGAACCGCCGGAGGTCACAGAGGCCACGGACGCCTATCGCGTCGAGCAGGACGTGGTCGCCGACTTCTTGAGCGACGTCTGCGCGGAGGAGCCTTGGAGCGAGTGCCAGGCCAAGGAATTAAGGGCGGCTTACGAAGAATGGTGTAAGCAAAACGGCGAGCGGCCGTTATCGCAGAAGCTGCTCGCGCCTAGGCTGGTCGAGCGGGGATTTGAGAGGGTTCACAGGCGCGACGGATGGTGGTGGAAGGGCGTCACCGTCCGTGACCCATTGAATGGCGGATAACCTAGACCCGTGACCCATTGAAGGCCATTCCCAGGTTTTTTCCCTTATCCGACATTCCCCAGATGACATCCAAATCCGTGGAAACCGTACTACCGTTCCCCCGCCAAGGGAACTGTATCCCTTCCGCAGCCATCCGATGGTCTGGTTTTGAAGATTGGCCCTCGTCTGGAAGG
>JADFJG010000155.1 GCA_022566265.1 Pseudomonadota bacterium
CTGTTCCGCTGGCCGGAAAAGCCGGCCGCCGCGACGGCGTAAACGAAAGGGAGAAGACGACAAGGGTTCCGCGATAGGCGGAAGACCCGTCCCCGCCGGGACGGTGGCCAAGGCGATCTCGCTGTCTTCGTTGCAAGGCGAACAACCGTTCGCGATTGCGCTCACCACATTGGGACGCCAAAGCCAAAGGGCACTATGATGAAGCGCGCTGGCAAACCCGCCGGTCACGACTTCGGAGACAACCGTGTTCCCGGCGACGGACAAAAAGCTCGGGAGTGCTTGACCGAGAGACCGGAATTAGACAACGAAGACACCAAGGACACTAAGAAAAAAATGACCGCGTTTCAGCGCGCGAAGCGCGCAACAAAAACTTTGTTCGTGTCTTTGTGCCTTCGTGGTTCATATTTCCGGGCACCATCGGCCCGCGCCCGGCACCCTAGTAGCGGTATTGCTCCGGCTTGAACGGGCCGTCGGGGGTGACGCCGATGTAGCTGGCCTGGGCGTCGCTCATGCGGGTCAGCTTGGCGCCGACCTTGGCCAGGTGCAGCGCCGCCACCTTCTCGTCCAGGTGCTTGGGCAGCACGTAGACTTTGTTCTGGTAGGCGTCCGGGCGGGTCCAGAGCTCGATCTGGGCCAGCACCTGGTTGGTGAAGGAAGCGCTCATCACGAAGCTCGGGTGGCCGGTGGCGCAGCCCAGGTTCACCAGCCGGCCCTCGGCCAGCAGGATGATGCGCTTGCCGTCGGGGAACTCGATCTCGTCGACCTGGGGCTTGATGTTGTGCCACCTGAGGTTCTTGAGCGCGCCGATCTGGATCTCGCTGTCGAAGTGGCCGATGTTGCAGACGATGGCGCGGTCCTTCATGGCGCGCATGTGATCGAGGGTGATCACGTCGATGTTGCCGGTCGCGGTGACGAAGATGTCGGCCCTGGGGGCGGCGTCCTCCATGGTCACCACCTCGAAGCCCTCCATCGCCGCCTGCAGGGCGCAGATCGGATCGACCTCGGTGACCAGCACCCGGCAGCCGGCGTTGCGCAAAGATTCCGACGAGCCCTTGCCGACGTCGCCGAAGCCGGCCACCACCGCGACCTTGCCCGACATCATCACGTCGGTGGCGCGGCGGATGCCGTCGACCAGGCTCTCGCGGACGCCGTACTTGTTGTCGAACTTGGACTTGGTGACGCTGTCGTTGACGTTGATCGCCGGGAATTTCAGCCGGCCCTCGGTCTCCATCTGGTAGAGCCGGTGCACGCCGGTGGTGGTCTCCTCGGTGACGCCCTGGACCGCGCTGCCGATCTCGGCGTACCAGCCGGGCCGCTCGGCGTGGCACTTTTTGATCGCCGCGAACAGCACCTCTTCTTCCTCGTTGCCCGGATTGGCGAGCAGCGTGGGGTCGCTTTCGGCTCGGGCGCCGAGATCCACCATCAGCGTCGCATCGCCGCCGTCGTCGAGGATCATGTTGGGCACCCCGCCGTCGGCCCAGAGGAAGATGCGGTGGGCGTAGTCCCAGTACGCCTCCAGGCTCTCACCCTTGGTGGCGAACACCGGGGTGCCGGCCGCGGCGATCGCGGCGGCGGCGTGGTCCTGGGTCGAATAGATGTTGCAGGAGGCCCAGCGCACCTCGGCGCCGAGCGCTTCCAGGGTCTGAATCAGCACCGCGGTCTGGATGGTCATGTGGATCGAGCCGGCGATGCGCGCGCCCTTCAGCGGCTGGCTCTTGGCGTACTCCTCGCGCAGCGCCATCAGCCCCGGCATCTCGGTCTCGGCGATGGCGATCTCCTTGCGCCCCCAGTCGGCGAGCGAAATATCGGCAACCTTGCAGTCGGTGAATTCGGCCATAGCGTCCCAATCCGTTGGTTGTGTCGTGGGGGGTAAGCGGCGTCCGGGCGGTGATGTATCAGCACCCGCCCGGCCCGGCAAGGGCGGAGGGTGGTCGCCGCCGCTTTGAGGGCTCGCGTCCCGCGCCACCCCCCCGCGCTCGAAAAACCCGCCATCTTCCACAGTTTGGGGTCTAGACAAATTAGGACTGAGGTCCGAGTTTAGAACAAACAGGGAATTTTGTCCTGTGTGTTCAACCTCGAACCCCAAGGAGACATTCCAAGATGACGGCGCCCAGACTCGCCACCTCGCGCCCGGCGATCCTGACCGGCCGGGTCGGGCAAGGCGGCGAAAACCGTATCCACGACGCGGCCCTGGTCCAGGCCCTGCTCGGCCTAAAGCGCGCGAAGGGCGGGCGGATGTACCTGCGCGACAACCACGTGACCGGCAAATACGACCGGCCGACTGCCGAAGCGCTGATGCAATTCCGCCTGGACCACGGAGACAAAAACGTCAAAGGGCCGCTTGCCCGGACCGGGCCGGTATTCAACAAACTAGCCCAGGGCCAGGCGCTGGCCGTACTCGAAGGCACGGCCACCCCCTACAAGCTCGCGACCCTGGCCGAGCCCGGCGAGGCCAAGGGCGAGGCCGCAAAGCTCCTTAGCGCCAATCGCAAGGCGGCGCTTCACGAGACCATGAAGGCCTTCATCTCGGACTGGGGCATTGCCCTCGATGTCGAGATCAAGGTGGCGACCGACAACCTGCCCCCTCGAACGAGCAAATTCATAATTGACTTCGAATCCCTGCCACTGGTGGCTCACTTCACGCCGCGCAACCTCTGGGTCCACAACGGCCGGGCCCTGTCCAGTGTATCGAACAACACCCAGTTCCAAGTCCGCACCAAGGTACTCTACGAAGCCGTCGCCGCCGACCTAAAGACGCGCTGCGTCGATGCCTTCGGCATCACCGACCCGGTGGATGTGAAGATCCAAAACGGCCTGAAGGACGATCTCGCCTGCGTCGTGCGCACGGACCTGGAGGGCGTCGAGGCGCTCGCGCAGTTTCTCTTGGCGGAGGGCCGCAAGAAGGGGTTCACACTGGCGGTGCGGTTCCTGGAGAATTACCTCAAAGCCGACGGCACCGCGATCGAATTGGGCCTCGGGGAGAGCCCGGAGTTCGACTTGGGCCGCAACGGGGCGGCAGAAAATGTGGAGCGATTCGGGGAGCAAAACCTGCTTTCGCCAGACCCCTCCAACCCGGCATTTTCGGCAGTCGACGACATCAGCAAGAAGCTGGACGTGACGGTTACGCGGTTTGAGGATCATTGGAAGTACGATTTGGATTTCAGCGCTACTGGCATTTGGCGATTTTTTGAGGCGGGAATCGATGAGCCGGACGCGACGATTTCGGCTTTCCTTGCAACGGGACGGAGTAGTGTGACTTCGACGGGTGACTTCCTGTTGCAGCGTGAGGGCGATCGAATTTCCGTGGCGGGGGCAATCACGCACATATGGAGCGACGTAGACGGCTACAACTTCAACGCCGGCGCACTCTTTCGCCCGGAATCACAAATCCTCGAGCGGCACAAGAAGGCGAAGCCCTTCAAATGGGAGGTCAGGTGGGAAGAAGGTATTCTGGGAGAACTTCAAATCGAGAACGCCTTCAGCCCCAACGCCACCCGCCGTTGGATCCGCTTCGAGACAAACCCGATTTCCATGTAATCTCACTCGAACAGGGGCATGAAAAGAAAACCAAATTGCGAATCGAAGGGCGCGAAGGCGGCGCATAGAACGCAAACGAACAGGGCCCATTGGAACCAAAGTTTCCCCTGGGCCCCCATTGTCTGGTGCTGAAGAATCGCCCAGACGACCAACCCCAGCAGGAGTGGCGAATCCAGGTGTTTGATCAGCCAGACAACGGGATATTTTTCGGAGAGGCTGGCGGCCTCCGCGCGAATCCCGATGCGGTGAAAGACCCCCTCGAAATAGTACCGGAGGGGGTGGATTGCGACGAGCAGGCACAGCAAGCCAATGGAACGTCTGGGCAAACCAGGGCGGGCCGCACCCGGAAGGGACCAGGCGAGGAATAGGGGAACCAGAGGGAAGGAGAACAGCACGCCCGCAGCCAAGATCCCGAGCCCTATCCAGGGTGGTGCCTGGAAGGCAAACAGTGCCATGAAGGCGCCGGACTCTGCCCATCCCGTACGGATCATGGGGATCGGGACGAGCGCGAGCGCGAGCGCCAGGTGGCCCATGAGCAGCGGCCGCCGCTCTTTGGCGAAGATCGGGCGTAGGCGTTCTCGAATCATCTCGTGTCGCTCGAACGAAGCATTGCCTTTTCGACGCCCCTCGAATCGCCAAGTCACAAATTCCACGAGCATTGTGGAGATAGCAAGGCACGGTCACGCCCTTGGACCGCCGAGTGCCACGAAGTCATCACGGGCGAATCGGAAATCGTAGACCCCTTCAGCCCCAATGCCACCCGCCGTTGGATCCGCTTCGAGACAAACCCCATGTCCTAGTGTTCCGTCAATAACAGGGGATTCCCAAGTTCTCGATGATGTGCGAGTCTCGGGTTATGAGAATTCCGGCATGCATATGGCTGTGTCCCGAGGATCGGACGCGACTGGAATGGCTGGTCGCGGACCGGAACACGTCGCGGAAGGTGGTCTGGCGCTCGCGGATCGTGCTTCTGTCGGCGGAGGGCCACGGCACGATGGCGATCATGCGGCGCACCGGCACCTCCAAGCCGACGGTGTGGCGCTGGCAGGCACGTTACCTGGAGGCCGGCGTCGATGGCCTGTTGCGCGACAAGAGCCGGCCTCCGGGGAGGGCGCCGCTGGCTCCCGCCATCAAGACG
>JADFJG010000156.1 GCA_022566265.1 Pseudomonadota bacterium
AGGACCCGCGCCGGGCCGAAGGCAAGCTCTACAAGCTCCCCCATGTGTTGCTGTTTTCGATCCTGGCGGTGATGGCGGGGGCGAACTCCTACCGCGGCATTCATTCTTTCGTCGAGGTCCATCTCGCTCGGCTCAAGGAGAGCTTCGGGCTGTCTTGGCGTCGCGCCCCGGCCTACACCACGATCCGCAATGTCCTGCAAGGGCTTGAGGGCTCGCAGGTCGAGAGGGTTTTCCGCCTGCATGGCGAGATCTTGAGGGAAAGCGCGCGCTTCGAGGGTCTCAGGGTGGTCGCCTTCGACGGCAAGACCCTGCGCGGCAGCTACGACCATTTCACCGACCAGAAGGCGACCCACCTGGTGAGCGCTTTCGACGTCGAAACCGCGCTCGTCCTTGGCCATATCGAGATCGACGATAAGTCCAACGAAATCCCGGCCGTCGAGCGTCTTATCGGCGAGCTCGGGCTGGCCGGTTGCGTCGTCACCGTCGACGCCATGCACTGTCAAAAAAACCTTCCAGCGCGCCGCCAAGAGGCGTTGCCGGCTGATTGCCCAGGTCAAATCGAACCAACCGGGCCTGCTGGCGAGGATCACGCGGCTCAGCCGGGATAAGGCGCCCAGCCAGCGCCATCGGAGCCTCGACGACAAGGCCCGCTCACGCCACGAAGAACGCCTCACCGAGGTCTTCCCGGTGGGCAGTGCCCTGGCGGGGAGCGACTGGCAGGGCCTGGTCGCCAGCGTCATCCGGGTGCGGCGAGACCGCCTCGAGCGCAGCGCCAAGACCGGCCTCTGGAAAGCCTCCAGCGAGACCGCCTACTATGTCGCCAGCTTCGAGCCGACGGCGCCGTTCGCCGCCCACGCCATCCGCCGCCATTGGGGCATTGAAAACCGCCTTCACTACACCCGCGACGGCACCATGGCCGAAGATGCCAGCCGGGTCCGCAAGAACCCCGGCATCATGGCCCGCATCCGCAGCTTCGCCGCCAACATCCTGCGCGCCAACAAGGTCACAAACATGACCGATGCCCGCTACCGAAACGCCCTCGGCGGCCTCGATCATCTCGCCAAATACAAATTCATGTAGAGAGCGTTGAACAGCCCTGGGGAATCGTGGGTTATTACTAGTGTTCCACCACGGATGTCCGAACAATTCGATCCCAATTCTCCACGAGAAAAAACAAGCTTGGGTAGGTCTCTTTCCTAGGTATGACTTTGAGACGCGGAAATACGTTTAACTCTGAGTTGGCATCCGGAAAGGTACTGTTTCGAATGCGCTTGGGCTGCGGCTGCTCAACCGGCAACGGGGCGGCTGAGCGAGACCCACCTCACCCCAGCGTCACCGGCACGCCGATGATCCAGGCGTGGGCGTGCATGATCGCGCCGTAGAGGACCAGCGCGCCGGCCGGGCGCCACCAGCCGATGCCGGCCCAGTCGAGCTTGCAGCGGCCGCTCAGGATGGCCACGAAGGGCACCACGCTGGTGGTCAGCTTGATCGGGCCCCAGGCGCTGCCTAGCGCGACCTCGCGGCGCTGGTCGATGTGCGCCATGCCGCCCAGGCCGAGCACCAGGATGCCGCCCATGACGATCATCTCGGCCGCCGTGCCGTTGGCGGCCAGGTGCGAGGCCGCCCACAGCGTCGTGCCCCAGAGGAACGGGTAGCGGGTTACCGAGATGATGCCCGGCGCCCGGCGCGCCGGCCCGCTGGCGGCGATCCGCTGCTCGCCGCCGACCATGGTCGGGTTGCTGGTGGTGATCCCGGCCAGCACCAGGAAGATCGCCACCGGCATAACCAGGATCGGCACCCAGTTGAGGACCGGGTCCGGGGTCCAGACCTGGACTGCGGGCGCCTCGCGGTAGGCCGCCAGCATCCACAGGAAGGCGGCCGCCACCGCGATCGAATAGAGCGGCAGGAAGCCGCCCTGTCCCAAGGTTCGCACCAGCGGCGTGCGCAGCGGGCCGCTCGACAGCAGGAAATGGCCGAAGACGAACACCGCCGTGGCCGCGATCAACGCATCCAGGCTTCCCGTCATCGCGAAGTTCCTCCTCTCCCCGCGCGATTATGGGAATCCCTTCGAGTCGGGTCCAGGGGTCGATTTCACGGAGGCCGACCGATAGGGTGACACGGCGCCCGCGACGGCGCGGCGGCATCCGTGCTAGAGAGGGAGATGAGTGCCGAGAAGCGACCGGCCGGGAGCGAGTCCGGCCCGCCCGCGGAGGGACCCGAGGAGATTGCGGGCGACGATCCCGTCGCCCGGGCGATCCTGGATCTGATCGAGACCCTGGCACCGGGGCGCTCGATCTCACCGGTCGAGGCGGCGCGCGCCTTTGCGCTGGCGCATGCCCGGCCCGGCGACCCGCCCGATGCCTGGCGCCGCTACCTGCCGGCGGTGCGCCAGCAGGCGTTGAATCTCGCCCGCCGGGGCCGCCTGACGATCCTGCGCAAGGGCAAGCCGGTCGACCCCCACGCGCCCTTCAAGGGCGTGGTGCGGTACATCCTGGGACGCGATGGGACATCCTGGTAAAAGGATGTAATCATTCTAAGGGCTTGTTACATCACACATTTCAGGCTACACTCTATACCTACTGGGCGATAGGGGTAAAGGGATTCGACGCGCCCCCCTGGGCAAATTCCCCGCGCCCCCCAGGAAAGAGGAGCCTGACAATGAAGAGCCGATTGCAAGACCAAACGATCAAAAGCGCGAAGGCCCCACGCACGGGCAAAACCGAGATCAAGGACGCCATCGTGCCGGGCCTCATGCTTCGCGTTACCTCGCACGGCGCCAAATCGTTCTGCCTCGTTTACAAGGTGCCCGGCGAGGGCGGCACCACGAAGACCGGCAAGCCGCGCAAGGGCAAGCCGCATCGCTTCACCCTGGGCACCTATCCGATGATGAGCCTCACCGACGCTCGCGTGCGCGCGCGGGAGCTTCTAGAGCAGGTCGACCTGGGCATCGACCCTCGGCCCAAGAGGTTGGAGGAGGTGCGGGAACAAAATGACGATACCGTAGCGGCCGTCGCCAAGCGATTCATCACCCAAGAGTGCAAGGGTTACATCAAATCTTGGAGGCGCATCGAGCAGACGCTCGCCTTGCACGTCCTGCCCACCTTGGGCGGGAGGCCAATCGAGTCCATCGAGCGCAAGGATATCCACAAACTGGTCGACGTTCTAGTTGACGAGGGTCGCGAGGGCGGCCCGTTGCCGGGCGCCGCGCGCGAAGTGATGAAGCACGTTCATAGGCTTTTCGATTTTGCGTTTGACCAGGGAATCATCAAAGCGAACCCTGCGCACAAACTGAAGCGCAAAGCCTTGAAGGCGAACGGCGAGGCCGGCCGCGAGTTGACCGATGCCGAGTTGCGGGCCATCTGGAAGGCTGCATGCGATATAGGATACCCCGACGGCGATTGGATTCGGCTTCTAATGCTCACCGGCGCCCGCAGGAATGAATGGGCGGATGCGACGCACTCCGAGATCGATACCGAGGCCCGCACACACAACATCCCGTCCAGTAGGTACAAGACCGGCCGCGATCATACCGTGCCCTTGGTCGGGCCGGCCTGGGAGATATATCAATCGATCCAGCGCCTGGACGGGGGCGACTTCCTGTTCTCAACGACCGGCGGCCGTGTGGCGATCAACTCGGCGAGCTACGCCAAGAAGAAGATCGATAAGTTGGCCCCGACCGACAAGCCCTGGCGAATTCATGATTTCAGAGTCACTTGCGAGACGCGCCTGGCGGCTCTGGGCGTCAAGCCCGATCACTTCGAGGCGGTTCTGGGCCACGCGAAGAAGGGGATGGAGAAGGTTTACAATAAGCATTCCTACCTGGCCGAAAAGCGCGAGGCGCTGGACCTGTACGCGGCGCACCTGATGGAGGTGGTCGGACAATGATATGGGCCGATCCGATATCGTTTCGCGAGCACGTCGACGATGATGCGCCGCGCATCGTTGAACTGATGGCCGCGCGCGACGTGGATTTGAACGTCGACAGTGTGCGCCTGATGATTAGCATCGCACGGCAAGCGCACCGGCGGGCCTTGAGTGCGTGGCTCCGGCAGAATGAGCCGGAGTACATGGTGGCGCCTTCCACGGGGCCTTATGCCAAGTGGGAGAACCGGGGCAAAGGAAGCACCGGACGATTCAGGGATGGAAGTGATGTGCCCAGGGCACCGCTCGCAAGCATTTATTTCTTGGTCAACGAATTTTGGCGCCGCGAACTTGGACTGTCGTTCCACCCGGACTTCCGGCCTTTGTGCTGGGATGAAGATTTCACCCTCCAAGAGCAACTTGCGATGCTCAAAGGCCCGGCGTTGTTTTTCGTATTGATCGCGCAAAGCGTTGACTTCTTCAATTATACCGCTCGCAGGTGTTCCCTGATTCACGATGGCAATTATGGCTCTTCAGCGGAATCTGTGGGTCGCGGGGCCAGGTTGAGCGCAACAGGCGACCAGGTGGAAGTTTGAGGGAGCACCCCGTTCCAGACTCTGAGAAGATGGAGTTGCTAGACAACGATCGTCTCG
>JADFJG010000006.1:0-27784 GCA_022566265.1 Pseudomonadota bacterium
TCGAAATCGAGCCCCGGCGAAAGCCCGAGCCAGGCATGGGTGGGGCGGGCATAGCAATAGATGCAGCCGTGCTCGCAACCGCGGTAGGGATTGATCGAACGGTCGAAGGGGATGTCGGGGGAGGAATTGCGCGCGATCACGGTCTTGCTCTTGTCGGGGGTGACCGTGGTGCGAAGCGGGGCAAGATCCTGAAACTCGGCGCTTCCGTCGCCCCAGCCATCGTCGATGCGGTGGCGTTTCTCGGTCTCGAAGCGGCCCGAAGGGTTGGCGACGGCGCCGCGCCCCTTTCGCGGCTGTTCGGGCAGGATATCGACCATCGGTGGTTTGTAAGGGATCGGCAAGAACATTTCAAGAACATTATGCCCCGCCGCCGCCATCGAATCGCTTCCATCTTGCCGGATAGCGCCCTAACCCTTGGCTTTGGCCCACCCGCCGCTCTTTCCGGGCAATTAAGGTGACAGCTTACTTAATTCCTCTTCTCGGTAATTCGGGGCTATGGAATTAAGTAAGCTGTCACCTTAATTGCCATGACCGGCCGGATCGAAGCCATGGATGTCGTCGCCCCGATGCACCCGGCCATCGCCGGTCGAAGGCCGCATGGGGCTGTGTTATGAGGGGGCCTATATTAAGGTGCCTCGGAAACCCTGGGTTCAGCCATGTTGCTCAGCATCGTCATCCCCGCCTTGGACGCCGCCGAGACCCTCGGCGCGGTGATCGGGGCGATCGAGGAAGGTTCCGATGGCGCGTTGGCCCTCGAGATCGTCGTCGTCGACGGCGGCTCCATCGATGAAACGGCGGCGATCGGCGAACGTCTCGGCGCCCGCGTCGTCGAAGCGCCGAGGGGGCGGGGACGCCAGCTTATCGCCGGCGCCGATGCGGCGGCGGGCGAATGGCTGTTGTTCCTCCATGCCGACACCCGCCTCGGTGCCGGCTGGATGTCCGCCGCCGCCAGCCATGCCGGCGATCCCGCGAACCGGGAGACGGCGGCGGTGTTCCGCTTCGCGCTCGACGATGGCGCCGCCCGCGCGCGGCGGATCGAACGGCTGGTCGGATGGCGTTGCCGCTTTCTCGCCCTTCCCTACGGCGACCAGGGGCTCCTGATCGGCCGGGCGTTCTATCAGGCGCTTGGCGGCTTCAAGCCGATCGAGCTGATGGAGGACGTCGACATCATCCGCCGCATCGGGCGCGACAGGCTCCGGGTTCTCGACGTGCCGGCGATCACCTCGGCGGCGCGCTACCTTGCCGTTGGTTATATGCTCAGGCCATTGTTGAACCTCTTCTGTCTCGCCCTTTACTTTTCGGGCGTGCCGCCGCGCCTGATCGCCCGCGTTTACCGGTGGGGAGGCTGAGGCGATGAAACTTTCCCGCCATCTCGTGGTGTTCGCCAAGGCGCCCCGGATCGGCGATGTCAAAAGGCGCCTGGCGGCTGGCATCGGCGACGGTGCCGCGTGGCGTTTCTACGGCGCCACGTCGAGGCAGGTCCTTCGCCGGGTGGCGCGCGACCCCGGTTGGCGTTGCTGGCTGGCGGTGACGCCGGACCGGTTTTCCGCCCAGGGCCGCTTCTGGCCGGCCGGGATCGCGCGCATTCCCCAGGGGCCGGGGGGGCTCGGCGAGCGCATGGCGCGGCCGATCCGGAACCTGCCGCCGGGCCCGGTGGTCATCATCGGCACCGACATACCCGCGCTCGGCGCTTGCCATATCCGCGCCGCCTTCGACGCGCTTCGGTCCAACGACGTGGTGTTCGGTCCCGCCGGCGACGGCGGTTACTGGCTGATCGGGTTGCGCCGTCGCCCCCGAAGGCGGGAGTTTGCCGCTACCGGGTTGTTCACCGGCGTGCGCTTCTCGACGCCGGCGGCGCTCGCCGACACCCGCGCCAATCTCGATCCCGGGTGTCGCGTGGCGATGCTGGAAAGACTGGACGATGTCGACGACGCCCCGGCGTTCGCGCGCTGGCGGGCGGGCCGCAAGGGTTGATCGGTCGGCGCCGCCGGTTCCGGCTTGTATATCTGGGGTTGCCAATGGCCCCTTGCTAAGGACCGCTTGGCGGCGTTAGGCTCTTGAATGATGAGGGAGGACATCGACAAAGATGCGCTCAAGGCGCGGCTCCTGGCACGCGCCAAGGAGATCGCCGAGGCCGCCGAGGCGGCCGAGGAAGCGTTGCGCCCGGTGGAGCTCGACCAGGGCCGGGTGGGCCGGCTTTCGCGCATGGGGGAATTGCAGGAGCACGAGATGGCGCTGGCGGTGCACCGGCGCGAGCAGGCCGAACTCAAGCGCATCGAGGGGGCGATGGAGCGCCTGGCGGAGGATGAATACGGCGATTGCGTTTCCTGCGGCGCCGAGATCGGCGCCAAGCGGCTCAACGCCGAGCCCTCGGTGCCGACCTGCATCGATTGCGCGTCGCGCGCCCGTCCTTAAGTTAACCCGGCGAGCCCATGACGGGGCTCGCCTCTTGTTCCCTCAAGCGCCGGGCGCGGGCGTCCGCCCGCTTGGCTTTCCTCGCTTCGGCTCGGGGCGCGCGGTCGCGCTTGCCAGCGAGCCGATGAAGGTCTTCATCGGTTCGCTGGTATTGGTCGCCGGGTATCCGAGACCCTTCCGGCTATTCCCGGAGGCGGGGCATCAGCTCCACCAGGTTGCAGGGCCGGTAGCGGATGTCGAGCTGGAACCTCAGGATCTCGTCCCAGCCGTCGCGGCACGCCGACGGCGATCCCGGCAGGGCGAACAGGTAGGTGGCGTTCGCCATCCCGCCGGTGGCGCGCGACTGGATGGTCGAGGTGCCGATCTTGTCATAGCTGATCATGCGGAACAGCTCGCCGAAGCCGGAGATCTCTTTCTCGTAGAGGGACTCGAAGGCCTCGGGGGTGACGTCCCGTCCGGTCAGCCCGGTCCCGCCGGTGGCGATGACGACATCGATCCCCTCATCCTCGATCCAGGCCTTGAGTTGTACGGTGATGGCGTCGGCTTCGTCGCGGACGATGGCCCTGGCGGCGAGGTTGTGTCCGGCCTCGGTCAGGCGCTGGATCAACAGCTCGCCGGATTTGTCGTCGGCCTCGGTGCGGCTGTCCGAGACCGTCATCACCGCGATGTTGACGGCGATGAACCGGCGCTTCTCGTCAATTCCGGCCATCTTCCGCGACCTCCCCATCGGCGCCGTCGAGCGCCGTGTAGGTGGGCCATTCGCCGGCGGCGATGGCATCGAGGGACGGCGCCGGCTGTCCGAGGCGCATGCGGTAGACCCAGAGATTGGCGAGGACCCGTTCGATGAAGATGCGGGTCTCGCTCGACGGGATGCTCTCCATGAACAACAGCGGATCGCCGTCATAGGGAATGCGGCGGCGCCATTTGGCCAGGTTCCCCGGCCCGCCGTTATAGGCGGCGGTAAGCAATATCAGGTTGCCGAGGATGTCCTCGTTTTTCAGCAGATGCTGGATATATTTCTGCCCCAGCGAGATGTTGAGTTCGGGTTCATAAAGCTGGTTCCGCGCCCGGCCGCGGAAATTTCCGCGCCTGGACATGAACCGCGCCGTGCCCGGCATCAGTTGCATCAGCCCGCGGGCGCCGGCCCGGCTCTTGGCGCGGGCGTTGAAGCGCGATTCCTGACGGATGAGGGCGAAGACCAGGGCGCGGTCGATCTTGTAGCCGCCCTTCGGCCGCCAATCGGGCGCCGGGTAGGCGGCGCCGTCATAGCGCCTGCCCCCATCATTGGCCAACCGGTTGGCGGCGCGTACGGTGAGCGACGGCATATTGAGCCGCCCGGCGATGGCGAGGACCGTCCTGACGACGTTCCCGGGCACCGCCTTGCGGAAATTGCCGAGTTCCTTTTCGGCGCGCCGGACCTCGCCGATCTGCAGCAACGCGAAGGCCCGCTTGCCGGCGGAAGTGCGGGCCAACGCTTGCAACCCGGCCCCGTCCAGCTCCGGCAGGTCCCAGTTGAAGTCCGCCGCGAGGCCGAGCGAATGGCGCGCCAGCATGCCGTAGAAGGTGCGCGGATGATCGGCGGCGCGGATCAGCCAGGCGTTCACCTTCCGAGGGTTCCGGCTTACCAGATGGGACCTGGCCGCCCAATAAGCGCCGCCGGTGGCGATCCAGGGCGACAGGCCCTTGGCCCGCGCCACCGCCTCGAAATGGGGGGCGGCCTTGGCGTAGCGGCCAAGGCGAAACGCCGCGAGCCCCGCCGTCCAGTGGGCGAAGGGGAGATGGTGCCCGGACCGCGCGGTGGCCTCCGACGCCAACTCGAGGGCCTTTCGGTCCTTGCCCTTGAGGAAATATCCGGCGGCGATCTCGGATCTGGCGGCATCGATCTCGACCCGGTCGAACAGTTTGCGCACGTCGGTGTGGTCGAGAAGATGTTGCGCCGCCTTGATGCGCCCGCGCCTGGCGTGCCGGCGGATCTGGGTGCGAAAGCTCCGCACCTTTTGGCGCTCGGCCTTGGTGCGCAACTTACGCGATTTATAGGGCGCCCGCGCCGGCGTTGCCTGTTCCCCCCGGCCCTTGAGCCTGCCGCTCCTCGGGCCTCGCGGCGCCCGCGCGCCCTTGGGCTTTCGCTTCATCGCCAGGCTATAGATCCACCCGGCATCCGGTTGTTCGGCGTACTTCGCCATCCACGCCCTGAGTTCCTTGTATTTCGAGCGGTAATGGGTGCGGTGGAGATAACGCTGGGCCAACACGTGGCCCATCAGCAAGCGGTTCTCCAGGTGCTTGGCGCGGAGTTGGGCGGCCCACATCTTGCCCTTCTTCTGCAAAGCGAAGATGACCCGGTAGCGCTCGACGTCTTGGGCCGAGAGGATCCGGGGCAGGCCGGCCTCGGCGCCGACCGGCGCCGGCGCGCCGGCAAGGAGCTTCTTTAAGGCTTGCGGGCTCTCATGGCCGCCGGCGCCAGGCGCGGTAAAGACCAGCCCCACAATCGCGATGACGGGGACCAGCGCCCGCAAAAGCGCGGCCCTCGATTGACGCGGGAGGGAAGTTCGGGCGGACATGAGGATTTACATAAAGGATCGCCCCCGGCCGGGCAAGGGGGCGGGGCTGGACGCCGCCTAGCCGGTGGCGCTACTCTTGCGCGTCCAAGGAGAAGGAGACCGTCATGCCGTCAAAGTTCCGGCTCGCCAGCTTCAAGACCTGCCCGTGGGTGCAGCGCGCCGCCATCGTGCTTCGCGAAAAGGGGATCGATTACGACATCGACTATATCGACCGCGACAACAGGCCCGAGTGGTTCCTCGCCATCTCGCCCCATTCCAAGGTGCCGGTCCTTCAGGTCGACGGCGAATGCGCGCTTTTCGAATCGAACGCCATCGCCGAGTATATCGACGAGACCGCGCCGCCGCGCCTCCATCCCGAGGACCCGTTCGAGCGCGCCCGAAACCGCGCCTGGACCGATTACGTCCCGACCTTCGCCGCCACCGCCACCGGCGGCGGCCACGCCATGGACGAGGACACGTTTAACCAAAAGCGCAAGCAGATCCCCGCCGTGTTCGACCGGCTGGAGGAGGCGCTGGGAAGGCGCGGCAACGACGGTCCCTATTTCAATGGCGCCGATTTCTCCCTCCTCGACGCCGCCTACGCGCCGTTCCTCCAGCGCTACACCTATCTCGACAGGCTCCGCCCACTGGGCGTCATCGAGGATTACCCGCGGCTCGGCGCCTGGCGGGACGCGCTGATGGAAAGGGAGTCGGTGAAGACATCGACGGTGCCCGGTTTCGAAAGTCTGTATCGCCAGAACCTCAAGAACCGCGGCCGCTGGATCGCCCGCTTCCTCGCCGAAGCGCCGGCGGCGGCCGAATAAGATGACGCGGCAACCGGGTGGACGCCTGAGCCGCTTTCGCCGGCGATCACGTTCTCCCAGGTGGTCTTGCCGCCGCGCGACTTGGGGACGATGCGATCGAAGGTCAACTCCTCGGTCGCCGCCGCCGCGCCGCAATAAGTGCAGGTGAAACGGTCGCGCAGGAAGACGTTGAACCGGATGAAGGCCGGGCGCCGGGTCGCCGGGATGGACTGCTTGAGCGAGACCACCGAGGGCAGGCGCATGGCGAGCGACGGCGAATGCACCAGGCGCTCAACTCGGACACGATGTTGACGCGCCTATCCACGCCGCCATGCAGGCTGACAAATGCCTTGCAAGCGCCGCATTCGGTGTCGATCATGACCGGCGGACCGGCTTCACTTGGGAAATGTCGGTTGAATGCGGGCGGGAAAGTTGGCGAACATGTGGCGAAGTAGACTCGATCTCGCCGTTGGCGGGCCTTTTTGGCGGTGACGGAGCAACCCGACGTCCCGCTCCTGACGGAGGGAGACTCGATCCCCGCCGTTAGCCTGCGCGACCAAGAGAATACGATCATCCAGATCTACGACGCCTCGATCGCGGGCGATCGCGTGGTACTCTTCTTGTGCGGCGACGGCCATGATGCCGAAACGCTTGCCGAAATTCGGCGCTATTCGGAGTTGGCGGAGGCGTTCAAGCGCCAGAACGTCCACGTCATCGTCGTCACACGCCGAACCGTCGACGACAACCGCGCGTTCGCGGAAAAGCTCGGGCTGAAGTTTCGAATCCTTTCCGATCCGAAGGGCAAGTTGCTTCCTGCTTTCGGCCTGAATACGGGCGGGAGCCGGCCGAACAGCCAACATTTGAGCGCTGTTTTGCGTCCCAACCTCAGGATCGCCAAGATCCTCGATGGAAAGTCCCAGGCCGACGCCGCCCTCGCCGGCTGCGAGGCGCTGGCTTCCAAGGATGTCGCGCCGGTCATCGAGGCTCAGGCGCCTGTCTTGATCGTCGATCAGATATTTCCGCCGAAATTCTGCGATTTTCTCATCGGTATGTGGGAGCGCGGCGAAAAACATAAAGATCAACCGACCAGCCAATTCCGCGACCGTCGTCACGAACTGGTGAAACGGCGGGCCGATTACATGGTCTTAGAGACCGAGGTGCGCGTACAGATTCATGATTACCTCACGCGTCGATTGGTCCTGGAGATGGCCAAGGCGTTTCGGTTTCGGGTCACCGATGCGGAGACCTACCGCATCGGCTGCTACGACGCCGAGACCGGTGGTTATTTCAGGCGCCACCGGGACCGGGGAACGCCCAGGCGCGAAGACCGTCACTTCGCCCTCAGCCTCAACCTCAACACCGGCGACTATGAAGGCGGCCAACTCCGGTTTCCGGAGTTCGGTCAGCAGCTCTACCAATCGCCCCTCGGCGGCAGCGTCGTTTTCTCCTGTTCCCTGCTGCACGAGGCCCTGCCCGTCACCAAGGGCCGCCGGTTCGCCCTGTTCACCTTCTTCAACGGGCACATCCTGAAGTGATCGAAAGGCCCCGGCCGGGATCAGACGGGATCCAACTCGGTGTCCCAGTAGAGGAAATCGCGCCAGCTTTCGTGCAGATAGTTGGGCGGATAGGCGCGGCCGTTCTGCTGCAGTTGCCAGGTCGTCGGCTGGCGCGGCATGACCCGCGGGTAGATGCCGGATTCTCTGGGCAGCCGGCCGCCCTTGCGCAGGTTGCAGGGCTCGCACGCCGCGACCACGTTCTCCCAGGTGGTCTTGCCGCCGCGCGACTTGGGGACGATGTGATCGAAGGTCAAGTCCTCGGTCGCCCCCGCCGCGCCGCAATAAGTGCAGGTGAAACGGTCGCGCAGGAAGACATTGAACCGGGTGAAGGCCGGGCGCCGGGTCGCCGGGATGTACTGCTTGAGCGAGACCACCGAGGGCAGGCGCATGGCGAGCGACGGCGAATGCACCAGGCGCTCATACTCGGACACGATGTTGACGCGCTCGAGGAACACCGCCTTGATGACGTCCTGCCACGGCCACAGCGACAGCGGGAAATAGCTGAGCGGCCGGAAATCCGCGTTCAGTACCAACGCCGGACTGGCTTCAAGCGACGCAAGCAAGCTTCCTCCTTGCCCCCGACCGGGGGGCACGATCGACACGCCAACGATGCGGCAGACGCAAGGTTCGCCCTGAAAATCCTAACTAACAGCTAACATAGCGGAGTTCGAGCGGAAAATTCCAAATTTTCGAGACCCTTGCCCGTCCCGGCCCCGGCCGCCCGGCCACCCGGCCGCCCGCCCGTCCAACGGCAAGCTTCAGCCGCTCCCGGCCTGGCGCCCGGCGAAGGCCGAGGCCAGGAACTCGGTGCCGAGCCGTATGCCCTCTTCGTCGATTCCATGGCCAAGACCGGGGCGGATATGGGCGCTGACCTTGACGCCGCAGGCTTCGAGCGCGGCGACGGCGGGGGAATGCAACTCGGCCGGCACGACCTCGTCGGCGGCGCCGTGAACCAGGAGGACCGGCGGACGGGCGCGGATCTCATCGGTCAAACGCTCGCTCCCGGCGAGCGCGCCCGAGTACCCGATGAGCGCGGCGCAAGCGTCGGCCCGCCTGAGCGCGACGTAAAGCGCCATCATGGCGCCTTGGGAAAAACCGATGAGCGCGAGATCCCTGTCCGCGAGCCCCCGCCGTTCGAGTTCGCGGTCGATGAAGCCCGACAATATCGGCGCCGTGGCGCGGATTCCCGCCAGCATCCTCGAAGGTGTGCGGTCGGCGAGGCTGAACCACTGCCGTCCCACCGGCGCCATGTCGTAAGCGTAGGGCGCATGGGGCGAGAGGAACCCGGCGTCGGGCAGCACGCGCGCGAAGCGCGGCGCCAGGCCGATCAAATCATCGCCGTCGGCGCCGACGCCGTGCAGCAGGATGACGAGCTTGGCCGGCTTGCCGCCGCTGACCGGTCCGAACGATGGTCCCGAAAGGTCGAATGGTTCCTCGATGGCCCGTTGCCTCCTTATCCGATGCCCGTCGCCCAGTCGATTTCACCCGATGGCGCCGGCGCGAATTCGTGCTAACCTCGCCTCCTGCCCGCGCGAAGCCTGCCTGCGCGAAGCCTAAGCTTCGCTACGGCGAAGGCAGGCCGGCGCCGGCCCAAAGTGACCTCGGCCCAACCCTATAGCGCAAAGTTGGAAGGGAAGGACACCGTCTTGAGGTTTATGGCATGAGGTCTATGGCATGAGGTTTATGGCATGAGGTTTATCCCGGTCCTTGCGGCACTGTTGCTTCTCGCCGTCTCATCGGGCGTAAGCCAGGCCCAGATGCGGCAGGACGAACAGGGGCGCTGGGTGAACGAGGCCGGCGGCAACCCCTTGGGCGATTCGAGGTTCAACCTGATGGCCGATCCGACCTTCAACCTCCAGGCCGATCCCGCCTACAACAGCGACGTCGACCCCAGGTTCAACCTCCAGGCCGACCCCCTATTCAATCCACGGGCCGATCCCAAATTCAACCCGATGGGAGATCCCGCCTTCGGCCCGGCCGGCGGTGGCAAGTAAGGCAGTTTAGGCGCAAGCACGCCGTCCCCGGCCGACCTCGCTTCTACCAGGAACCGAGCCAAGATCGGGTGACGGACCGGCCCGCGCGAGCATGGCGCGGCGCATTCGGGGGCGTCAGACACCGGCGTGGTCGAGAAGGATCACCGCCGCCTTTCGCGCCTGTTCGGCGGCGTCGGCCTGGCCGGCGACGTAAGCCGCGACGATGGCGCCCTCGCCAAGGAGAAAGAGCTGCCGGGCCAACTCGTCGGGGTTCTCGGCGCCGGCGGCGGCGGTGAGTTCACCGATGTAGCCAAGCACCAGCCGTTTGTGTTCGGCGCTCGACGCATGGATGGGATCGTCGCGACCGGCGAACTCGGCCGATGCGTTGATGAACATGCAGCCGGAGAAGTCGCGCTCGGCGAACCATTCGCCGAGGGCGTCGAAGATGGCCAGCAGACGATCGCGCGGGGCCTTGGCGCGCCGCTCGACGGTGCGCATGAACCAGTTGCGGAACCGTTCGTCGCGCCGGCGCAAGACGGCGAGGATCAACTCGTCCTTCGACTTGAAGTGGTTGTAAAGGGTCATCTTGGCGACGCCGGCGGCGGCGAGAATCCTGTCGATTCCCATCGCGTGGTAGCCGTGCCGCGAAAACAGGCCGAGCGCGGTATCGACTAGATGATCGCGTTTGCCGGAAGCCATGACCGCCATACTCCGTTCAATTTCTATACATACCGTTATGTACGTTTTTTGGGCCTCTCGATCTCCTCATGCGGCCACCGATGAACCCCAGAGAGCTTAATTTATCACGAAAACGACCGGAATCAAGGGGTGTTCGGCCTCCGGGCAGAAAAAGTTCGGGACGGCTTTATTTCGCTTGACTATACAGATCGATCTGTCTATATCATGTCCCTCGGCCCAGGGGTCGTCCCAGGAGCCACCATGATCGGCGAGCCGAACTGAAAATTCATCCTTGAAGGAGCAGGACAATGTTGAAATTCAATTCGATCACCACGGCGGCCACGAAAGCGACGGCCGGCCTCGGCCTGATCGGCGTTATCGCGGCGGCACTTTACTTCGGCGGTGGCCTGGCCGGCGCGCCCGTCGCCGCCAAGCCCAATGCCGCGGCGCCGGCGACCTTGCACAAGACCGTCAAAGTGGACGGGCTCGACATCTTCTACCGCGAGGCCGGCCCCAAGGGCGCGCCGACCCTGTTGCTGTTGCACGGCTTCCCGACATCCTCGCGGATGTTCCACAATCTCATCCCGGCGCTCGCCGACAGGTACCATGTGGTGGCGCCCGACTATCCGGGCTTCGGCAACTCGGCGATGCCGGGCCTCGACGAATTCGATTACACCTTCGACCGCCTGGCCGAGGTGATCGAGCGCTTCACCGAGAAGCTGGGGCTTTCGAAGTACAGCCTCTATGTCATGGATTACGGCGCGCCGGTGGGCTTTCGCCTCGCCGCCAAGCATCCGGAGCGGATCCAGGCCCTGATCGTGCAGAACGGCAACGCCTATGAAGAGGGTTTGGGCAAGTTCTGGGACCCATTCAGGGCTTACTGGGGGGACCGCACGGAAAAGAACGCCCAACCCTTGAAGAAGTTCCTCACCCTCGGCGCCACCAAGTGGCAATGGACCCATGGGACGCGGAACGAAAAGGCCATCAGCCCCGATAACTGGATCGTCGATCAGTATTTCCAGGACCGCCCGGGCAACAAGGATATTCAGCTTCAGCTGTTTTTCGATTACGGCTCGAATCCGCCGCTATACCCAAAATGGCAGGCCTATTTCCGCGCCTATCAGCCGCCGACATTGGTGGTGTGGGGAAAGAACGACACCATCTTCCCGGCCGCCGGCGCGCATCCCTACAAGCGCGACCTGAAGACCATCGAGTTCCATTTGCTCGATACCGGCCACTTCGCGCTGGAGGAGGACGGCGAGGAGATCGCCGGCCTGATCCGCCGTTTCCTCGCTAAGCACATCGACTGAAATCAGGCCCGGTGGCCGTGCCCGAACCGGGTGGGCCGCCGGGCCGTGACCTTGCCGGGCCACAAACTTCAAGGAGGAAGAAATGGAAGACAGCAGAGAAACCGGCGCCCCGATCAGCGACATCGCCTTCACACCGGCGGTCAAGGCCGTCCAGGAACGCAAAGGTTCGCGCAAGGGCTACGCCAAGATGGAAGCGAAGGGCGGATGGAACGACATCGTCACCGACGACCTCGCCGCCTTCATTGAAGAGCGGGATTCTTTTTACCTCGGCACCGCCAACGCCGAGGGCCAGCCCTACATCCAGCACCGTGGCGGCAAGCCGGGATTCCTCAAGGTCCTCGATGAGACCACCCTGGCCTTCGCCGACTTCAAGGGCAACCGGCAATACATCACCGCCGGCAACCTTGCGGAAAACGACAAGGCCTATATTTTCCTCATGGACTACGCCAACCGCCGGCGCATCAAGATCTGGGGACGGGCACGGGTAGTCGAGGACGATCCGGACCTCATGGCGCGGCTCGTCGATCTCGATTACGCGGCGGTTCCCGAGCAGGCGATCGTCTTCACCCTCGAGGCGTGGGACGTCAACTGCCCCCAGCATATAACCCGGCGCTACACCGAGGCCCAACTCGCCGATAGGGTCGACGGCCTTAAGTCACGAATCGCCGAGCTGGAAGCCGAGCGGGACGACCTTCGCGATCGGCTTTCGCCAACCGGGACGGAGCGGGCGGTCAGTGCAAACGGGGTGATTTGAGGTAATCGGCGCGGCTGCCCGAGCGGACCCGGATCTCCATCTCCTCGCCTTCGCGGAGCACGGTCAGCGGCACCTCGACGCCGGCCTCGCCGAGCGCCCAGATCTTGCGGTACATCGGCGCCAGCTGGTCGACCGGATCGCCGTCGATCTCCAGGACCACGTCGCCGGCGCGGACATCGGCGGAATTCGCCGGCCCGCCGTCGGCCACCTTGGCGATCATCAGGCCGCCCTCGACGTCCATCGTCGACATGCCGAGCCAGGGTCTCGACGGCTTGTTGGCGCGGCCGAATTTCACCAAATCGTCGAAGATCGGCTTGAGCAGGTCGATGGGAACGATGAGGTTGCCGTTCATCGGTTCTTCGTCCGGAAAGGCCTGCTGGATGAAAAGCGAGCCGATGCCCCGCAACCTGCCGTCCTCGCCGATGAGCGCGGCGCCGCCCCAGACCGGATGGGGGGGCGCGGTGAAGATGCCCTCGTCCAACACGTATTCCCAGTAGCCGGCGAACTCGCGCTTGGCGATCACCTGGGCGTTGATCGCCGACCCTTGGCCGCCATAGCCCGCCAAGATCACCGGGTCCCCTTCGCCCAGGCTCGCGGAATCGCCGATCTCCATCGCCGGCAGGCCCAGGGGTTCGAACGCCTGCACCAGGCCGAAGCCGGTCTCGCGGTCATAGCCGACGACGTGCCCCTCGGTGGCCTTGCCCCCGCCGTGGATGAGCCAGACCGATTGCGCCTCGGTGATCAAATAGCCGATGGTCAGGATCAGCCCGTCGTCACCGATGACGACGCCGTGGCCGGCGCGTTCGCCGCCGAGAGACGACGCCGTGAACGCGTCCGTCGAGATCTTGGTGCGAATATAGACCACCGAGGACAGCACGCTTGCGAGGTCGAAGGAAACGTCTTCGGGCTTGGGCTGGGTGTATTCGGTGAGTTCCGGGTCGAACGGGTCAGACATATCCGATCCTTATTGCTGTACGACAAACTACCCCCGACGGCGCCAATGGCACCGGCTTCAGCTTACCCGTGTTGACGGATAAATCCTAGCCAGGGCCGGTTTCAAAATTCCGCCATGGTCACCATGAGGCACATGCGGGATCGATACAAGGCACCCTGCAGGCGGCCGGCCAAGGGAAACGGCGGGGACGAGGTTGAAATCCCTTGGCCGGGGCCGAGGCTTGGGACACACTCACCGCCATGGATGCGCTATCCGCCCTGTTCCCGTATCTCGTCGGCCTCGCCGTCTTGGCGACCCTGGCGGTGCTGATTGCCGGCATCCTCACCATGTTCCGGCGCGACGATCACGACCCGCGTCTCGCCAACAAGCTGATGCGCGCGCGCATCGCGCTTCAGGCGCTGACACTGGTCCTGATCGCGCTCTCCTACCTGGTGTTCAAACTCAAGGACTAGATAGTTTCGATGGTGCGCCTGACAAAGATCTACACCCGTGGCGGGGACAAGGGCGAAACCTCCCTTGGCGACGGCGCCCGCATCGCCAAGCACGATGCCCGGATCGCCGCGCTGGGCACGGTGGATGAGGCCAACGCCGTCATCGGGCTCGCCAGGCTCCACGCCTCGGGCGAGGCCGACGCGGCGCTTTCGCGTATCCAGAACGACCTCTTCGACCTCGGCGCCGATCTCTGCCGGCCCCATGGGAGCGATGATAAGGGAGGCGCAAAGGGCGCCGAAGGCCCGCTTCGCATCGTCCAAACACAGATCGACCGCCTGGAAGCCGAAATCGACGGCATGAACGCGGAACTCGCGCCGCTCGAGAGTTTCGTCCTGCCGGGCGGCACCGAGGCCTCGGCCACCCTCCATCTCGCCCGCACCGTCGTTCGCCGCGCCGAACGGTCGATCGCCGAGCTGGCCCGGACCCAGACCGTCAACCCCCTTGCCATCGCCTATATCAACCGCCTGTCCGATCATCTCTTCGTCCTGGCGCGGGTGCTCAACGACAAGGGCGGGCGCGATGTCTTGTGGCGTCCCGGCGCCAATAGATGAAGCGCGGCGGCGGGCCCAGGAGTGTCTTAACCTAGCGTCCAATCGCCAGCATCAAGATCATAGTACCCGGAATGTGTGATTTGGCTTAAAGTCTCTTCCCGCCAACTAGGCCGACCAACGCGCCAAAGCCCATTTTGTAAGTGGTAGAGAAGGTTTCGATGAGGCTCTTCACTACGTCAGAGGGATTGGCAAAAACTGCCAATGCTACGCTGGTTGCCCATGCCAGGAGAGTAAACCCCACGACGCAAACGAGAGAGTAATTGAACCCAGGGTCCAGGAGGAATTTCTTGGT
Organism: Pseudomonadota bacterium; assembly: GCA_022566265.1. GTDB lineage: Bacteria > Pseudomonadota > Alphaproteobacteria > SMXQ01 > SMXQ01 > JACZQV01. The sequence goes on from JADFJG010000006.1 coordinate 14,317, forward strand.
GGATTTTTCAGCAGGTGGGGGAGTCTCGTTATCCGGAGGATCCGCCATGGCCTGCTAAGGGGCATCCGTGCTTTGCACGTGGATTTTCCCCTTCTCGTCCATCTCGATCTTCGTTCGACGCCCCGGATGCAAAAATGCCTCCCGGACAATCGTTCTTGAGATCGGAGATCCGATCAACCACACAATGCCGACCGCAATCAGGATGATCCAGATATTATCCAGTAAGGGTACAAGCACTTCTTCCATGGGACCATCTCCAGCGGAATCAGGTTTTCGGACGAATTTAGCAAAGACCTTCGCGCATCAAATATAGTTTTGATCATCCAACATTGCAAGTTCGCAATTCGCTAAGGTAACAATATATTGTGGTTTGATTTTGTTGAAACACAATATATTGATGCCCTGACAACATTTACGTCCTCTTCAGTGCCAGTGGATTCGCCCCAACTTTCCACTCCCGGGAGTGCTCGGATAACAAATCATCGTTCGCCTCCACCGCCCCTAGGAACCGCTGGCCGGAACGCTGTGATTATCCTCCGAATAAAAGTGTTTCCGGCATGGTCATAAAGTTAAGCCGATAGCCGAACGGGGTACCTTGACAGGCAACCCGCTGTTAAACAAACTCACTGAATCCGCCGGGGGCGCCTCCGTCCCCGGACCACAATTTCAGGCAACCCATGAAGATCCTCGTTTCCGTCAAGCGGGTCATCGACGCCAACGTCAAGGTGCGGGTCAAGGCCGACCGGACCGGGGTCGAGACCGCCAACGTCAAGATGTCGATGAACCCCTTCGACGAGATCGCCGTCGAGGAAGCGATACGCCTGGCCGAGGACGGTAAGGCCGCCGAAATCGTCGTCGTCTCGGCGGGGCCCGAGAAATGTTCCGAAACCATCCGCACGGCGCTTGCCATGGGGGCCGACCGCGGCATCCACGTCACCTGCGAGGACGCGCTGGAGCCCCTCGCCGTCGCCAAGATCCTGAAGGCCATCGTCGATCGCGAGACCCCCGATATCGTCATCGCCGGCAAGCAGGCGATCGATGACGACTGCAACCAGACGGGACAGATGCTGGCCGGCCTGCTTGGCTGGCCCCAGGGGACCTTCGTCTCCAAACTCGAGATCGGCGACGGGGAGGTCCAGGTGACGCGCGAGGTGGACGGCGGGCTGGAGACCCTGGCGCTCGAGCTGCCGTGCGTGGTGACCACCGATCTCCGCTTGAACGAGCCGCGCTACGCTTCGCTGCCCAACATCATGCGGGCGAAGAAGAAGCCGATCGATATCGTGACCCCGGAGGAACTCGGCGTCGACATTGCGCCGAGGCTGACGACGCTCAAGATCGAGGAGCCGCCCAAGCGCGAGGCCGGCGTCAAGCTCGAGACCGCCGCCGAGCTTATCGACAAGCTCGCCAACGAGGCGGGGGTGATCTGATGGCCATCCTCGTCCTTGCCGAGCACGATCACCGATCGATCTCGCCGGCGACGCTGAACACGTGCTCGGCGGCGACGGCGTTGGCGGCGCTCACCGGCGGCGACGTCGCGGTGCTGGTGGCGGGAGAGAACTGCGGCGGCGCCGCCAGGGACGCCGCCGGCATCGAAGGCGTCACCAAGGTGCTCCAAGCGGACGATGGCGCCTTCGCCCATCCGCTGGCGGAGAACCTGACCGAGCTGGTGCTTAGCGTCGCCGATGGCTACAGCCATATTCTTTTCCCCGCCACCACCTTCGGCAAGAACGTCGCGCCGCGCGTCGCCGCGCTCCTCGACGTCCAGCAGATCTCCGACATCATCGAAATAACCGCGCCCGACACCTTCGTCCGCCCGGTCTATGCCGGCAACGCCCTGGCGACGGTGCAATCGAGGGATACGGTCAAGGTCATCACCGTGCGCACCACCGCTTTTGAAAAGGCCGAGACGGGGGGCGAGAAGGCCGAAGCCGGGGGCGGCGCGGCGGAAATCGAGGCCATCGCGGCGAGGAGCGGTCCGGCACTCTCGCGTTTCATCTCCGCCGACCTCAGCGTCTCGGAACGGCCGGAGCTTACCAGCGCCCGGATCATCATCTCGGGCGGGCGCGGCATGGGGAGCGCGGACAACTTCAAACTGTTGGAACAGATCGCCGATCACCTCAACGCCGCCATCGGCGCGTCCCGCGCCGCCGTCGATGCCGGTTTCGTCCCCAACGACTACCAGGTCGGCCAGACCGGCAAGATCGTCGCGCCCGAGCTTTATATCGCCGTCGGCATTTCCGGCGCCATCCAACACCTCGCCGGCATGAAGGACTCCAAGGTCATCGTCGCCATCAACAAGGACGAGGAAGCCCCCATCTTCCAGGTCGCCGATTACGGCATCGTCGGCGATCTGTTCAAGGTGCTGCCGGAGCTTGCGGCGGAACTCGCCAAGTGGAAGGCCGCCGCCAAGTAGGGCCGCGGCCCCTATCCCGGCCGGCGGTCAGGATAAACTGTTGCAATTCCCCCCGAATTGGGGGATTGGAGACCCTTTCGGCGGTCGATTCGCTAAGCCGAGGAGACCGCAATGAGGACGGCGACGGCGCCCGGCGTCCGGGCGCGCGCCTAGCGGAAGGGTGGTTTGCGTTTTGAGACGCATTCCCAGCGGAACGGGATGAGCACGAAACCCCATCACGCCAAGGCCGGCCGGGCCCCCTCCGCGCCCGGTACAAAGGCCGCGCCCGGACCCAACCCCGAGGCCCGCGGCGCGCCGGCACTTTGGGGCGGGCGGTTCAGCGGCGGCCTCGATGCCCTGATGGAGGAGATCAACGCCTCCATCGGCTTCGATCGCCGGCTTTACGCCCAGGATATCGCGGCGTCGAAGGCCCATTGCGCCATGCTGGCGCGCCAGGGCATCATCGCCGCCGAGGACGGCGAGGCCATCGGCGAGGGCCTGGACAAGATCCTCCGGGAGATCGAGAACGGCGCCTTCGCCTTTGAGACGGCGCTCGAGGACATCCACATGAACATCGAGGCGCGCCTGACCGATTTGATCGGCGAGGCCGGCGGCAAGCTCCACACCGCGCGCTCGCGCAACGACCAGGTGGCGACCGACCTCAAGCTCTGGGTGCGCGACGCGCTCGATACGCTCGACGCCGAGATCAAGGAACTCCAGGGGGCCCTGATCGACGTCGCGGAACGCCATGCCGGCACCGTCATGCCCGGTTTCACCCATCTCCAATGCGCCCAGCCGGTGACCTTCGGCCACCATCTGCTGGCCTATGTGGAGATGATGGGCCGCGACCGCGGGCGCCTCGCCGATTGCCGCGCGCGCCTCAACGAATCGCCGCTCGGCGCCGCCGCGCTGGGCGGCACCTCCTTCGCCATCGACAGAGAGGCCACCGCCAAGGCGCTTGGTTTCGACCGCCCGGCGGCCAATTCGATCGACGCCGTATCGGACCGGGACTTCGTCATCGAGTTCCTCGGCGTCGCCGCCATCGCGGCGGTGCACCTCTCGCGCCTGGCCGAGGAATTCGTGCTGTGGAGCTCGGCCCAGTTCGGCTTCATCACCCTGTCCGACGCCTTCACCACCGGCTCCTCGATCATGCCCCAGAAGCGCAATCCCGACGCCGCCGAGCTCGTGCGGGCGAAGACCGGGCGCATCTTCGGCGCCCTGATCGCGGTGCTTACCGTCATGAAGGGGCTGCCGCTCGCCTATGGCAAGGACATGCAGGAAGACAAGGAGCCGGTGTTCGACGCCGCCGATACATTGTCGCTTTGCATCAGGGCGATCACCGGCATGGTGAAGGACATGGAAGTCCATGAGGACGCGATGGGCACGGCGGCGGCTAAGGGTTTCGCCACGGCGACCGATCTCGCCGACTGGCTGGTTCGCGAGGCGGGCCTGAGTTTCCGCAAGGCGCACGGCGCCGTCGGCCGGCTGGTGAAACTGGCCGAGGGCAAGGGCGTCGATCTCGCCGGTCTCGGCCTCGATGAGATGCGCGAAATCGAACCCAAGATCGGCGAGGGGGCGCTTGAAGTGCTGAGCGTCGAGCGGTCGGTCGAAAGCCGCACCAGTTTCGGCGGCACCGCGCCCGATAATGTGCGGCGCGCCGCCAAGGAAGCCCGCGGGAGGTTCCTGTGAACCGACACTCAGGCGTCGTTCGTATCGTCACCCTGCTGGTGATCGTCTGCGTCCTGGCGTTACCGCTCGGCGCCTGCGGCAAGAAAGCGAGCCCCGAACCGCCGCCGGGAAAGCAAACCGAGTTCCCGCGGCATTACCCGCGGCGGTAATACCTAAGGTCCTCGATGAACCATTTCCCCTATCGCGACGGCGAGCTCTTCGCCGAGGGCGTGCCCCTTCGGCGCATCGCCGCCGAGGTCGGCACGCCGGTCTATTGCTACTCGTCCGCCGCGCTCACCGCCAATTACCGGGCCTTCGCCGAAGCCTTCGCCGGACAGCGGGCGACCATATGCTATGCCGTCAAGGCCAATTCCAATATCGCCGTCATCCGCACCCTCGCCCGGTTGGGCGCCGGCGCCGACGTGCTCTCGGAGGGCGAGCTTCGCCGCGCGCTCCGGGCCGGTGTGCGGCCCGGGAACATCGTCTTTTCCGGCGTCGGCAAATCGCCGGACGAATTGGCGCTGGCGCTCGAGACCGGCATCGGCCAGATCAACGTCGAATCCGAGCCCGAGATCGAGGCCTTGAACGAACTGGCCGCCGCCAAGGGTGTGCGCGCGCCGGTGGCCATCCGCGTCAACCCCGACGTCGACGCCGACACCCACGAGAAAATCGCCACCGGCATGAAGGAAAACAAGTTCGGCATCGATTTCGATCGTGCCCGCGCGGTGGCGGCCCATGCCGGCGGCCTTCCGGGCATCGAGATCGTCGGCGTCGCCGTCCATATCGGCTCTCAGCTCACCGATCTCGCCCCCTTCAGCGCCGCCTTCCGACTGCTCTCGGAGCTCGTCGGGGGCTTGCGCGACGACGGCCACGATATCCGCCGCCTCGATCTCGGCGGCGGCCTCGGCATCGCCTACCAAGACGAGACGCCGCCGACGCCGAAGGAATACGCCGCGATGATCGCCACGGCGACCGATGGGCTGGAGGTGGAGATCGTGCTGGAGCCGGGGCGGGCGATTACCGGCGACGCCGGGGTTCTCCTCACCCGGGTTCTCTACGTCAAGAAGGGGGTATCCAAAACCTTCGTGATCGTCGACGCGGCGATGAACGATCTCATGCGGCCGTCGCTCTATGACGCCCATCACGCCATCATCCCGGCGATCGAACCGGCCCCCGGAACCAATGAAGGCGCCGATGAGACCGCCGATGAGGCCGCCAATGAAGCCAGGGTCGACATCGTCGGCCCGGTATGCGAGACCGGCGACTTTTTCGCCAGGGATCGCCTTATGCCCGTGCTACACTCCCAGGACCTCCTCGCCATCGGTTGCGCCGGGGCTTATGGGGCGGTCATGGCCTCGACCTATAACAGCCGGCCTCTGGTGGCGGAAGTGTTGGTCAAGGCCGGCGATTTCGCCGTCATCCGGCCGCGGCAGAGCTACGACGACATGCTCGGCGCCGAGAAGATGCCGGACTGGCTCGAGGATGCCCGGCCGTTGCCGTCGACCCAGCCTTTGCCGCCGAAAGGTGTCGCATGAAGGAAGACACGGACCGGGACCCTTTGCTGACCGGGAAGATGCGCGGGCGTCTCGAGCGGCTGGAGTTCCTGGCGCGCCTGGCGCTCTTTTGGGAGCGGCTGTGGCCGGCGCTCTGGCCGGCGGTCGGCGTCGGCGGCATATTCCTCGCGCTGGCGCTGTTCGATGTCCTGCCGGGCCTGCCCGGATGGCTTCATTTCCTGGTCCTGATCGCCTTTATCGGAACCTTGGGGTTCGCCCTCAGGCGCGCGGTAATGGGTCTGGCCGTGCCCGGCGCGGCGGCGTCCCGGCGACGGCTTGAAACCAAGAGCGGTCTCGAGCACCGTCCGCTCAGCGTGCTCGGCGACGAACTCGCCACCGGCGAAAACGATCCCGAGATTCGGGCGCTCTGGCACTTGCACCGCAAGCGCATGTTCGAGAGGCTCCGCGATTTGCGCGTCGGCGTCCCGGCGGCCGGCCTTGCGAAGCGCGACAATTACGCGCTGCGCGCGGCGTTGACGGTGGTGCTGGCGATCGCGGTGGCGGCGGCCTGGAACGACGGGGCTTCGCGCCTCGCGCGCGCGGTGACGCCGGACTTCGCCTCCTTCGGCGCCGCGCCGCCGGCGACGCTCGATGTCTGGATCACGCCGCCCGCTTATACCGGTCTTGCTCCGGTCTTCGTCAAGGGCCGGAGCGAACAGAAAGACGTCCTCGCGGTGCCGGCGGGAAGCGCGCTGCTGGCGCAACTCCATGGCGGGCGTGGCACGCCCAGCCTCAAGATCGATGACCAGGCGACACCCTTCAGCGCCGTCGATGCGAACGCCTACAAGATTACCGCCATCATCGACGGCGGCGACCGGCTCAGCGTCGAACAGGACGGCAAGGAACTCGCCGCCTGGCCGCTTTCGGTCATCCCCGATACCGAGCCCGAGGTCCAGTTCGCCACCCCGCCGACGGGGACCACCAGGGCGGCGCTCAGGCTCGAATACCAGGCGGTGGACGACTACGGCATCGCCGAGGTCAAGGCCTTCATCCGCCGCACCGGCCCCGGCGCCGCGCACAAGAGCGCGGTCAAGCCGATCATGCTTGAGCTACCCCTGCCCGGCGCCGGCTTCAAGAAGGCCAAGGAAGCGAGCTACCACGACCTCACCGCCCACCCCTGGGCGGGGCTGCCGGTCTCCGTCCAGTTGATGGCGAAGGACGGCATCGGCCAAATCGGCGTCAGTGAGTCCCGGTTCATGGTTCTGCCCGAAAGGCTCTTCCGCCACCCCGTGGCGCGCGCCATCATCGAGTTGCGCAAGCGGCTTTCCGTCGATCCCGACGACCGGCGCCCGGTCATGCTGGGGCTTTATGATTTATCGAACTTCCGGCGGGAATACCGGCACGACACGGTGGTGTTCCTGGCGCTTCGCTCGGCGCGGGCGAGGCTCAAATACGACCACTCGGAAGAGGCGGTGCCGGAGGTTCAATCGCTGTTGTGGGACACCGCGCTTCGCCTCGAGGACGGCAAGCTTTCGATCGCCCAGCGGGAGCTTCGCGCCGCCCAGCGGGCGCTGATCGATGCCCTTTCCAGGCGCGCGTCGAACGCCGAGATCGAGCGCCTCATGGACAAGCTTCAGACGGCGCTTAACCGCTTCCTCGAGTCGATGCTCAAGAACATGCGGAACATGTCGAAATTGGCGATGCCCTTCGATCCCTCGTCGCGCTATTTCACCCCCCAGGATTTGCAGCGGATGCTCGATCGGGCCCGCGAACTGGCGCGCACCGGCTCCCTCGACGCGGCACGCCAACTGCTTGCGCTCATGCAGGAGTTGCTGGAGAACCTGCGCGCCGGCAACTTCGCCATGGGGCCGGGGGGAAAGGGTCAAAACAAGGCCTGGGAAATGATGCGCAACCTGGGGGACATCATGCGCCGCCAGCAACGGCTTCTCGACCGTTCCTTCCGCGATTCCCAGAAGGGCCTTGGCCAGGGCACGCGCCCCAACACCGGGCTCAGCGCCAAGGAGCAGGAGGCGCTGCGCCGGGGATTGGGGGACCTCATGCGCCAACTGGGCGAAGCCACCGGGCGAATCCCCGGGGGCTTCGGCCGCGCCGAGCGCTCCATGCGAGACGCGGTGGAAGCCTTGCGGCGCAACGCTCCGGGCCAGGCGGTGGGTCCGCAGAGCGACGCCCTCGATCAGTTGCAACAGGGCGCCGGCGCCATGATGAAGGAACTGATGAAGCGGTTCGGCCGCGGGCCCGGGATGGCACGGCGCGGCGGTCGGTTGATGGACCGCATGAATCGCGCCTTCGACCCGCTGGGCCGGCCGATGCCGAACGTCGGCAACTTCAGCGGCGAGGATGTCGGCATTCCGGATGAAATGGAAATGCAGAGGGCGCGGGAAATCCTCAGGGAGTTGCGCCGGCGCGCCGGCGAGATGGAGCGTCCGCGCCTCGAGCGGGACTACCTCGACCGCCTGTTGCGACGATTCTGAAACCCTTCACGCGGAAGACCTGGCCAAAGGGGTCAAGACTTGACCCCTTCCCCTCTGACGCGGATCGCGCTTTAAGAAGAGGCTTGGTCGGCCGCGCCCGCCGCCGCGCCCGCCAGGGTGGCCTCGGCGGCGTCGCAGATTTCCCGCAGACTGAACGGTTTGGAAATGACCCGGTGGATGAGGGCATCGAGGTTGTGGGCGCGCTCGCGTTGACCCGGATATCCCGACATCAGCAGGATGGGAAGCTCCGGATGGTCCTTCGATACCTTGAGCGCCAGGGCGATGCCATCCATGCCCGGCATGACGATATCGGTCAACAGGAGGTCATAATGCCCCGCGCTTAGGGCTTCGAGCGCCCGGGTCCCGTCATCGACGGCGGTGACCTCATGTCCGTGGTGGCTAAGCGCCCGCCTGACGAACTCGCGAACGGCCTCTTCGTCTTCGGCGACTAAAATCCGTGCCATCTTGCGTCCGCCTAGCCGTCGTCGACGAAGGTTATGGTCACGCCGGTCGCCTTCGGAGACGGGTCCTTCACCCGGGTCACGAAGGGCGCGCTTTCGCCCGGCAACAGGCGGGCCTGCACGGCCGAGAAGATCCAGTTCTCGATCTCGTCCTGCTCGGCGTCGCGCAGCGCCGCGCGCAGCTTCGGCACCTCATGGGTGAATTTGGAGATATTCTTGACCTCCCCTTCGATAATCAGCACCAAAACGCCTTCCTCGGTCCGCTGCGAGTGTTTGACGTTGCGTAGCTCCAGTCCGAAAGGCACGGTGGCGACCTCGAGCCCCGCCAATTCGTAAAGCTGCGCCGCCGGCGGCCAGAAGGCGACGATCTCGTCGCGCGCGATGGTACCGCCACCGAGAACGGCGATCACGACCGCCGCCAGCGCCGCCCATCCGACGGCGGCGCCACGCCGGGTGGGCTTGCGGGGAAAGGCCGGCAGATCGGATCCAGCCATGGGGATCGCCCGTGGCCCGGCCTCCAACGGCGGCGGAGCGGCGTCATCGGCCGGATCCTCCAGCGAATCCGTGGCCGCATCCTCGGCCGGGTCCTCGGGCGGCGTCTGCTTCCACCGGTGGCCGCATTTGGCGCAGCGCACCATGCGGCCCTCGGGGCTCAGCAACGCCGGGTCTACCAAAAAGCGGGTAGAACAGGCCGAACAGGAGAGTATCATGTCAAATTCGGAACCTGCGGATCAGCGGGCTTTTATAGGCGCAATCCCCGCCACAAGGCAAGCACCGACGGGGAAACTGGACGCCGGCGGGACGCTATGCAATTCTCTCCGCTTGGACGCTTGTTCCGGAGTTCCGAAATGGAAGCGAGGGTGAGTGAGATGGATCGCTTCGATTTACGTCCGGCGAGGGAGGCCGCATAAGGGTGGTCCGATTCCAAAATGTCGGCATGCGCTACGGGCTCGGGCCGGAAATCCTGCATGACGTGTCTTTCGAACTCGAACCCGGTTCCTTCCATTTCCTGACCGGCCCCAGCGGCGCCGGGAAATCCACGCTGTTGAAACTGATTTATCTCGCTTCCCGTCCGTCCCACGGCCTCATAACCCTGTTCGGCCGCGATATCGCGCTGGCGGAGCGCGACGAACTGCCGGCGCTGCGCCGGCGCATCGGTGTCGTGTTCCAGGAGTTCCGGCTGCTCGATCACCTTTCGGTCATGGACAACGTGGCCCTGCCGCTCCGGGTCGCCGGCGTGAAGGAGAGCGATATCCGCGACAATGTCGCGGAGTTGCTGGATTGGGTGGGCCTCTCCGATCATTTGCAGTCCCGTCCGGCGACCTTGTCCGGCGGTCAGAAACAGCGCGTCGCCATTGCCCGCGCCGTGATCAACCGGCCGCGTCTTCTGCTTGCCGACGAGCCGACGGGCAATGTCGATGACCGCATCGGCATACGCCTGCTTTATTTGATCGAGGAACTGAACAAGCTCGGCACCACCATCATCATCGCCACCCACAACGAGGCCCTGGTCGCGCGCTTCGATCACCCCGAGATGCACCTGAGCGATGGTGTGCTCACCATCAAGCGCAAATCGGCGCTGGGGACGGTCTGAATGTTCCGGCCACGCTCCGACCTGCCACTCGAACAGGACGCCGCCAAGAGGTTCCTGCCGTGGCTGATCGTCCTCGTCGTCTACCTTGCGGCCCTCGCGCTCGCCGGACTGATGGTGCTGAGCACCGCCGCCAGCGGCTGGGGCCGGGGACTGACGGATACCTTGACCGTGCAAATCCCCCCGGCGGCGAGTACGGCAAGCGAGGACGGCGTCGCCGATTCGAATTCCAGCCCCAAGGCCCGCGTCGAACGGGCGCTCGAGGTGCTGCGCGCCACCCCGGGCGTCGCCCAGGCCAAGGCGTTGAGCCGGGAAGAATTGCTGGCGCTGCTCGAGCCGTGGCTTGGTTCCGGTCAATTCGCCGAAGAACTGTCGCTGCCGGCGCTGATCGACGTCAAGCTGAAGGTCCAATCGGGCGTGAGCCTCGAGGGCCTGGCGGCGACACTCGACGCCGCCGTGCCGGGAGCCACCATCGACGATCACAAGCGCTGGTTCGACCGCCTGATCCTGCTGGTCCGCTCCGTCGAGTTGATCGCCGGCGGCATCGTCCTGCTGGTAAGCTTGGCCGCCGTCGCCACCGTCATCTTCGTCACCCGCACCGGGCTGGCGATCCATCACGATGTCATCGAACTCCTCCATGTGATGGGCGCCCATGACGCTTACGTCGCGCGTCAGTTCCAGTATCAGGCCCTGGAAACGGGCGTGCGTGGCGGCGTCATCGGCTTCGCGCTCGCCGCTTCGACCCTCCTCGCGCTGGGATATCTCTCGGCGCGGATCGAGGCCATGCTGCTCCCCTCGCTGGAGTTGAGCGCCTCTCAATGGCTGGTGCTTTCGGCCCTGCCGTTCGTCGTCGCGCTGATCAGTATGATCACGGCGCGCGTCACCGTGCTCCGGACACTCGCCAAACTGCCTTGAAATGCCAAACCGGCTTGCAATGTCCGAGCGCGGCATGCCCAGGAAGGAAACGCGATGACCAGACTGCCTGGCCGGAAAGACCGGCGCCGGACGAAGCGCCGGCTATGGTCGGCGGTGGTTCTCGCCGTCATCGGCGCCGGGTGCTGGATGGCCGGCTTCATGTGGTTCGCCGAAACCGTGCCGCGCGCCATCGACGATCCCGAAACCGTGACCGACGCCGTGGTGGTGCTGACCGGCGGCCGTGGGCGGCTCGGAGTCGGCCTTTCCCTGCTGGCCCGAAAGCGCGCCAAGAAACTGTTCGTCTCCGGCGTCTACCAGGGTGTCGACGTGGCCGAACTCTTGCGCGTTTCCCGCCAGTCGCCCCAGGAGCTCGAGTGCTGCGTGGTGCTCGGCTATAGCGCCGACGATACCGCCGGGAACGCTCGGGAGACGGCGGTATGGATGGCGAAGGAAGGGTACGCTTCCTTGCGCCTGGTGACCGCGAATTACCATATGCGCCGTTCGTTGCTCGAGTTCCACCGGGCCATGCCGGCGGTCGCCCTGATCCCCCATCCGGTGTTCCCGCCGAACTTCAAGGGCGAGGAATGGTGGCGCTGGCCGGGAACGGCGAGCCTGATCCTGATCGAGTACAGCAAATACCTGGTGGCGCTGCCCGGCATGGCGCCGGGACGGCGCGCATCGAAGCCCGGCCGATGATGTTGGTTCTTCGCTCGGCCCTGTTCAATGCCGTCTTCTTCCTCTGGTCCGTGGTCATCTGTCTCATGTACCTGCCGCTCTTCTTCTTTCCGGAACGGGTGATGGTCCGGGGCGGGACGTGGTGGTCGAAATCCATCATCCGAATCCTGGGGCTGACCGTGGGAACCCGGTTCGAGATACGCGGGGGCGAGAACATCCCCCCCGGAGCCGCGATATTCGCCTCGAAGCACCAATCCGCCTGGGACACCCTGATCTATATGACCATCCTTCCCGGTCCGGCGCTGGTGGTGAAGAAGGAGCTGTTTCGGATTCCGCTTTATGGCTGGTACGCCCGGCACGCCGGTATGATCGGCGTCGACCGGCGAGGCGGCGCGCGGGCGCTGAAACACCTGATTCGCCGCGCCAGGAGCGCGCTCAAGGACGGGCGGCCCGTGGTCATCTTCCCGCAAGGCACACGCACCGCGCCTGGGGTCCATAAACCTTATCAAGCCGGGGTAGCGGCGCTTTATCGGGTGCTCGGTCGGCCGGTCGTGCCGGTGGCGGTCAATTCGGGCCTCTTCTGGGGCCGCCGCGCCTTCCTCAAACGCCCCGGCACCATCGTGCTCGAATATCTCCCCGCGATCCCAACCGGTCTCGATCGCAACGAATTCATGGCCGAACTCGAGCGTCGAATCGAGACCGCCACGGACCGGCTGGTGGCGGAAAGCCGGTCACCGGCGCCGGCCGTGGCGCGCCAACAAGAGGGAGAACCGCGAGGGGATCGTTAAACACCGGAAAATGCGGGCACTTCGGCGGCGGAGCAACCGCCTCTCGATGGCATGGAAGTAATGAGGGAAATACTGGAGAAATTTTCTTGTGGGTAACTTTGGGGATAAAAGTCATTTATCCCGGTAGATTCCCGGCATGGAAAACGGGAACAACTGGAAAGTTACCATCGCGGCAACGGCTTGCGCCTTTTTTTTCATGGAAAACGTAACGAGAACATTATCTTGACGCGGTTCCATCCGGTTCCTAAAATACCCTCCTAATCAACTAAAGTGGGCCGGGATTTTCTAAGGATTTCAGAGGGTTCCCCGGGAATCAGGGTGGGCGTCGCCACTCCCTTGGGCCCACTCCCGGCAACATCGCGCCTACTTTATTATCGCGGGAACAGTCATGACCAGCGTAGCAGCGATATCCCAACAAATCTGGGACATGAAATACCGCCTCAAAGCGGTCGATGGCGCGCCTGTGGACAAATCCATCGATGACAGTTGGCGGCGCGTCGCCGACGCCCTGGCCCAGCCGGAAAAAGAGCGCCAATATTGGGCCGAAAGCTTCTACCAGGCGCTCCAAGGTTTCGAATTCCTGCCGGCCGGGCGCATCCTCGCCGGCGCCGGCACGGCCAGGAAAGTCACGCTTTTCAATTGTTTCGTCATGGGCACCATCCCCGATGACATGAGCGGCATCTTCCAGCACCTCAAGGAAGCGGCGCTGACCATGCAGCAGGGCGGCGGCATCGGCTACGATTTCTCGACGCTGAGGCCCAAGGGGGCGCCGGTGAAAGGCGTCGGCGCCGATGCCTCGGGACCCCTTTCCTTCATGGATGTTTGGGATTCCATGTGCCGCACCATCATGAGCGCGGGCGCGCGGCGTGGCGCCATGATGGCGACCCTGCGCTGCGATCATCCCGATATCGAGGCCTTCATCGAGGCCAAGCACGAGCCCGGCAGGCTCCGGATGTTCAACCTCTCGGTGCTGGTGGGCGACGCCTTCATGGC
>JADFJG010000006.1:27880-59163 GCA_022566265.1 Pseudomonadota bacterium
CGGCGTGGCGCCATGATGGCGACCCTGCGCTGCGATCATCCCGATATCGAGGCCTTCATCGAGGCCAAGCACGAGCCCGGCAGGCTCCGGATGTTCAACCTCTCGGTGCTGGTGGGCGACGCCTTCATGGCGGCGGTGCGCGACAATCAGCCTTGGGATCTGGTGTTCGACGGCTTTTGCGGCAAGACCCTGCCGGCCAGGGAGTTGTGGGAAAAGATCATGCGCGCGACCTACGCCTACGCCGAGCCGGGCGTGATCTTCATCGACCGCATCAACCGCCTGAACAACCTCAATTACTGCGAGGAAATCTACTCATGTAATCCCTGCGGCGAGCAGCCATTGCCCCCCTACGGCGCTTGTCTGCTGGGCTCGATCAACCTGGCGCGGCTCGTCAGGAACCCGTTCGAGGACGGCGCGGAATTGGACATCGAACGGCTGCGCGAACTCGTCCCCGTCGCCGTGCGCATGATGGACAACGCCATCGACGTCTCGGGCTTTCCCTTGCCCGAGCAGGCCCATGAGGCCAAGGCCAAGCGGCGCATGGGCCTCGGCATAACCGGGCTTGGCGACGCCCTCATCATGTGCCGGGCACGCTATGGCTCCGATCGGGCGCTCGAGCTAAGCGAGGGTTGGATGAAGGAGATCCAGCGCGCCGCCTATCTCGCGTCGTCGGCGCTGGCGGCGGAGAAGGGGGCGTTTCCGCTTTATGACGCCGACAAGTTTCTCGACGGCGAGAGCGTCAAGACGCTCGATGCGGACATCCACGACGCCATCGCGCGCGACGGCATCCGCAATGCCCTTTTGACCTCGGTGGCGCCGACCGGCACCATCTCGCTGTTCGCCGATAACGTCTCCTCGGGCATCGAGCCGGTCTTCAGCTTCACCTATACCCGCCACATCCGCCTCGCCGACGGCGAAAGCAAGGAAGAGGAGGTCAGCGATTACGCCTATCGCCTGTTCAAGCGCCTCAAGGGCGAGGACGCGCCGCTGCCCGATTATTTCGTCGACGCCCAGATTCTCGATCCCGGCGATCACATCGTCATGCAGGCCTTGGTGCAGAAATATGTCGACAGCTCGATCTCGAAGACCATCAACGTGCCCTCGGGCATCGCCTTCGATGACTTCAAGGACATCTACGACCGCGCCTATGACGCCGGCTGCAAGGGGTGCACCACCTACCGGCCGAACGAGGTCACCGGCGCCGTGCTCGAGGTCAAGGATGGAAAGGAGACGGCGGAGCCCGAACTGCCGCTCGACAAGCCGCCCGCCCGCGCCGAAACGGCGTTCGAGTCCGGCGCCGTCGTCTACATGACCCAGCCCCTCCACCGGCCCGAGGAACTGCCGGGCAAGACCTACAAGATCAAGTGGCCGGAAAGCGACCACGCCATGTACATCACCATCAACGACGTGGTGCGCGACGGACGCCGGCGGCCGTTCGAGATCTTCATCAACTCCAAGAACATGGACAACTATGCCTGGACGGTGGCCCTGACGCGCATGATCAGCGCCGTCTTCAGGCGCGGCGGCGACGTTTCCTTCGTGGTCGAGGAACTCAAGGCGGTGTTCGACCCCAGGGGTGGGCAGTGGATGGGCGGCAGATACGTCCCCTCGCTGCTGGCCGCCATCGGCGACGTGATCGAGCACCACATGATCGACATCGGCTTCCTGCCGAGCCCGAAGGAGAAACGCGAAGGCCGGCTCGATACGGAAGGGCCGGCGATGAAGCAGGTGGTGGGGCTGCCCGATGCGCGTTTTCGCCAGTGCCCGAAATGCGGCGAGGCCAGCGTCGTCCGCCAGGAGAATTGCGACGTCTGCGTCTCCTGCGCCTACTCGAAGTGCAGCTGAGGCCGGGGACATCGCCTAACCCAACCATGTCCTGATGAAATACAGGGATTTTCTCGGTATCCTATACGATAACGGGTTCGTTTTGGATCGCCAGCGAGGACGTCACCGGATCTATAAGGGGATAGTCAGGGGGAAAACGAGGCTGGTTGTCGTCAGCCACGCCAGGGACAGCGACGATATCCGGCCTGGAGTGCTGAGCTCCATGATCAGGCAGTCCTGCCTGAGCAAAAAACTGTTCAGATAGCTTCGCCTTCAGGCCGCCAGGGGCAGCGTGAACTGGTGGCGATGACCGCCCGTAGCGTGATTGCCGAGGACAGTGCGCAAGGCATGACCCAGGAATTTCAGTCTCAGGGTCAAGGGAGCGGGTCGATCGAGCAGGTGCCTGCGCTCACTCTCGGGCAATGCACGAACGGACTCTGAATAGGCCTCGATCGCTTCATTCAGGGAATCGAAAACCTCGACAAACGAACGGCCGTGGACCGCGATATCCAAGTCCAAACAAATGGCTTCCCAATCACCGTCCCGGCTCTCGGCGTAACAGCGCAATGTACGGGTCATGGCGATCCTCTCCCTCTCGACACATTTCGAGCCCTATCGGCGTTCACGCCTTTCAATTTGCTCCCACATGGAACCGACAGCAATAATATATTACCACCACAATACGGTAAAAGAGGTGGATAAAGGTTAACGCTACCCGATCACGATTCTGTCCGCCCGTGGCCCGTGGCTGAGGTCCATGAAGCGCCCGGTCGATCAGGCCTTTCCAGCGGATTGGCCGGCGGGCCGCCATTTGGGCCCATCTTCGCGTCCGCGCGGCGGGCCGCGCTGTCGGCTGGAAAGAGAGTCTCGACCGTAGTTGTCTCACCTTCAAGAACTGTTTAAGAAGGCGAGAACTGTTTAACAAGGCCTCGGAAGGTCCTTAGCCTGAAAACAGGAAGATCCGATGCTTGCCGTGCTCGGCGCCATGGAAGAAGAAGTGACGTTGTTGCGCGCCGGGATGACGGTCGGGAGCGAGGCGACCCATGCCGGGATCCTGGTCACTCGCGGCGACTTCAAGGGCGCCGACATCGCCCTCGCGCGGTGCGGCATCGGCAAGGTCAACGCCGCCATCTGCACCCAGATGCTGGCCGACCTCTACCGGCCCGACGCCCTGATTTTTAGCGGTGTCGCCGGCGGACTGTTGCCCAACATGAGGGTCGGCGACCTGGTTATCGCCAGCCATCTGATCCAATTCGATATCGACCTGACCGCCTTCGGCCGTCGGCACGGTGAACTCCCGGACAAGGACCGCATGATCTCCTCCGATCCCGATCTCGTGCAAATGGCCGCCGCCGCCTTCGACGAGGTCTTCGACGCCGGCGCGATGGCACCCAGCCTGCTGATCGGCACGGTGGTCTCGGGCGACCGATTTATCGAGGATTCGGAGAGTTTGCGTTGGCTGCAACGCGAGTTCGGGGCCCTGGCCACAGAGATGGAAGGCGCCGCCGTCGGCTACACCTGTCGGATCAACGATCTGCCTTTCGTCGTCATTCGCGGCCTATCGGACACCGCCAATGAAAGCGCGACGGGGGATTTCGAAGCCAACCTGGAGACCGTTTGCCGCCACTCCTTCCGGCTCATGGAGCGGTTGATCCCGAACGCCGCCTAGAGCGCCATCCGACCAGATGGAAGCGATTTGATGGCGGCATGAGCCGACGCGCCGGCCTGCATTTTCTAGCCGGATTGTGCATCTTCAATCCCCCGCACCATGGCGTGGAGCCGGTGCAACGGGCCGTCGGTGATGCCGAGTTCATCGAGGTGCTTGACCGTGCTCTCGAGATAGTCGCGGTTGGAGCCGCCGGTGCCGGTGCCTTGGGCGATCAGCGCCGCGGCGGCCTTTAACGTCTGTTTGCCGGCATATTGAGGGTGTCCCCTGTCGGCGACATAGGTCTCGGCCTTCACCTTTAGACCCCCGACGGTGATGGGCACGGTGCGCCGCACATAGACCTCGGTCACCCTCTCGCGGGCGTCGAGGTAATCGAGGACGCCCGCCCCCTCGGCGGCGGCGATCCTGTACGCCATGCCCCTGCACGCGCCGCCGCGATCGAGCCCCAGCACCAGGCCGGGGCGCGCCTCGGTCCCCCGGTAGACGTGGGAATAGATGCAAAAAGCGCGGTGATACCCCCTGAGCAGCGCCGGCGTCGCCTCGAGATAGGCGAATCCCGGGTCCCACATCAGTGATCCGTAGGCGAAAACCCAGACCTCGCCGCCCTGCTTCACGCCTTGCGTTCCCTTATCCAACCTTGGGGGCAGACCGGCGCCCCTTGCCGCCCTCGACCGGGGCCGGGCCAGCGACTATACAGGGAAACCGGTAAGAACAAGGTGCAAGGCGGGTTCGATGGAGAGGACGGGACGGCGCCGGATTTTGCGTTTGGGCATATCCTTGGCGGGCGCGGCGGCGACGCTCGCCGCGCTGTGGTTCGTCGGCGCCGGGCTGATCCGCGGCAACATCGAAGGCTGGGCCGCCGATTGGCGCGCCGGCGGCAACGCGTTCTCTTACGGTTCCCTCGAGATCAGCGGATTTCCCATCCTCTTCCATGCCCGCATGACCGATCCGGTGATCGGCGGCGCCGATGGCGCGGCGTCCTGGGAATGGCGCGCGCCGGTGCTTCAAGCGAGGCTGTTGCCGTGGCAGACGCGGCGTATCGACGGCATCGACCTTGCCGGCCGCCACCTTGTATCGTTCATCTCCAAGGGGGCGCCGGTCAGGCTCACGGTCGAGGCCGCCCATGCGCTCGGCAGCCTCGAATTCGCTCCCGAGGCCATCACCGCCACCCTCGACGCCGCCGGCATCGAGGCCCTGAACGAGGGCAATGGGGAACGCATCGAAATCGCCACGGCGACGGTTCGCGCGGATTTGAGCCGCCGGCCCGATCCCGACCATCTCACCCCCGTCATCATTCTTGGCCTCGAGCTTGGCGGCGTCATCCTGCCCCCCCGGCTGACCGGCGCCCGGATTTCCAAAGGTGAGAAAGCGGGGCCGCTGGGGCCGAAGATCGCCGCGTTGCACCTCAAGGGCGCCGTCATGGGCCCGATCTCTCCGGCCTACGATACCCGGGCCTTCGCCGCCTGGCGCGATAATGGCGGCACCGTCGAGATCGAGAGTTTCCGCCTCCATTGGGGACCGCTCAGGCTCTCGCTCAACGGCACCCTGGCGCTCGACGGGAAGATGCAGCCGATGGGCGCGCTCAAGGCCACCGTCGCCGGTTTCGCCGAGACCCTCGACGCCCTCGCCGCCGCCGGCGCCATGAAGAAGAAGAAAGCCCGGACGGCGAAGTTCTTTCTCTCCCTGCTGGCGAAATCGCCATCGCCGGACGCCCCGCCCGAGCTGACCCTGCCCCTGACCCTACAGAAACGGACGCTCTCGGTCGGGCCCGTCGCTCTCGCCAAACTCCCGCCGATCCGCTGGCCGCGACGCTAAGGCGCCGGGTCCCTGCCGGAGGAGCCTAGTGTTCCGACCCCATCATTCCATACCCTGATGGGTACGGAAATCGATTGACCGTCAAAGCACCAAGGAACGCGCTGAAACCAAGGGCTTGGAACTAAAAGGTCAACCACAGAGGCACAGAGGCACAGAGGAAAATGAAAAAGGGTTTTATTCTTAAAAATGAAAAAACTCTTTCTTCTCTGTGCCTCTGTGTCTCTGTGGTTCCAAATCCTTGGCTTCGGCTAGCGCCTCAGGCTTGGCCGGCGTCGATGATCGAGCGGCGGATGTCGCGGGTGCGGGTGAAGATTTCCTCGAGTTTCTCGCCCTCGCCCCAGCGGATGGCGCGCTGGAGCACGGCGAGGTCTTCGGTCAGACGCCCGATCATCTCCAGCACCGCCTCGCGGTTGTTGAGGAAGATGTCCCGCCACATGACCGGATCGGAGGCGGCGATGCGGGTGAAGTCGCGGAACCCGCCGGCGGCGAACTTGATGACCTCCGCCTGGAGCTGGGTTTCCAAATCCGTCGCCGTGCCGACGATGGTGTAGGCGATCAGATGGGGCAGATGCGAGGTGATGGCCAGCACCTTGTCGTGATGACCGGCCTCCATGATCTCCACCTGGCTGCCCACGCCGCGCCACAGCCGGGCGACCTTTTCGACCGCGCCGGCGTCGGTGCCCGGCGGCGGCGTCAGGATGCACCAGCGGCCCTCGAACAACTCGGCGAACCCCGCTTCCGGCCCGGAATGCTCGGTCCCCGCCACCGGATGGGCGGGGACGAGATGGACGCCGTCGGGCAATAGAGGCGCCAAGTCGCGGATCACCATTTGCTTGACCGAGCCGACGTCGGTGACGATGGCGCCGGGTTTGAGACCAGGCGCCATGGCCTTGGCGATATCGGCGTAGGCGCCAAGGGGCGCGCAGATGACGACGAGGTCGGCATCGGCCACGCACGCGAGCGCATCGTCGAAGGCTTGATCGATGGCGCCGAGCGAGAGCGCCTTTTGCCGGGTCGCCTCGGTGCGCGCGGTGCCGGCGATCGAGCCGGCGAGGGATTTGCGTTTCATCACCCGGCCGAGGGACGAGCCGATGAGCCCGAGGCCGATCAAGGCGACGCGGGCGAACAGCGGTCCGGGGATCGCGGCACCGGGTTCTGGTTTCGCCCCGGGTTCGGGTTTCGAATCTGTCGGGTCCGCCATCATTCAGCCCATGAATTCCTTGAGCGCGTCGGCGGTGGCTTCCATTTCATGCTCCAATCCGATGGTGATGCGCAGGCACGCCGGCAGACCGTAATTGTCCACCCGGCGGGTGATGATACCGTGGGTCTTGAGATATGCATCGGCGGCGGCGGCATCGCGGCCGGCCTCGGCCGGGAAGCCGACGAGGAGGAAATTGGCGATGCTGGGGGGGACCTCGAGGCCGATGCCGCCAAGCGCGCCGGCGAGCCAGCCACGCCATTTCTCGTTGTGCGCCCGCGCCTCATCGACGAAGGCACGATCGCCAAGCGCCGCCGCGCCCGCCGCCTGGGTGGGCCCGGTGACGTTAAACGGCATGCGCAGCCGATTGAGCAGCGCCACCGTCGCCGGCGGCGCGTAGGCCCAGCCGAGGCGCAGGCCCCCCATGGCGAATATTTTCGAAAAGGTGCGCGTCATCACCACGTTATCGCCGTCATCGACAAGCTCGATGCCGGGCGAGTAATCGTCGGCGGTGACATATTCCGAGTACGCCGCGTCGATGACCAAAAGCACGCCGTCGGGCAGGCCGGCGCGCAGGCGCCGCATCCCGTCGGCCGCGAGGTAGCTTCCCGTCGGGTTGTTGGGGTTGGCCAGATAAACCATCCGGGTCTTGCCGGTGACGGCGCCGAGCAGCCCCTCGACATCCGCCGTCAGCGCCACCTCGGGCACGGCGACCGGCACCGCGCCCACCGAACGGGCGATGATGGGGTACATCAGGAAGCCGTGCTCGGTATGGAGGACCTCATCGCCCGGCCCGCAATAGGCCCGCGCCAAAAGGGTGAGGAGTTCGTCCGAGCCGGCGCCGACGACGATACGCTCGGGATCGAGCCCGAAACGCTCGCCGATGGCGGCGCGCAACCCGGTGCATCCGCCGTCGGGGTAACGCCGCAACTGGGCCGCCGCTTCCCGGTAGGCCGCCACCGCGCTCGGGCTCGGTCCCAACGCCCCTTCGTTGGACGACAGCTTGATGACGCGCGCCCCACCTTCGATTCGGGACTCTCCACCGACATAGGGTTCGATATCGAGGATGCCGGGACGCGGTGTCAACGCGCCCTTGGGGCTCATGTCCCGGCCCCGCCGCCGGCGCCGTCGCCGGGGCCGAGATCCTCGGCCGTCAACGGCGTGGCATAGGCGCCAAGCGACAGGACCTGACCCGCCGCGTCGCCCAGCAGGTCCCTGAACCTCCCGACCCTCTCGTCGCTGGCCAGGACCAGCCCGTCGACCTCGATCAGGTGCTGCCACGCGGTTCGCCGCCGTTTGCCCCGGAAAATCGCCATGAAACGAGCCGGCAGTTCCGCCGCGGCGAGATCCGAGTGCAGCCGCGCCCGCGATATCTCGTCCCCGGTCTCGAACGCCAGCAGCGAACGATCATCGCCGGTCGCCTCCGGCGTCAGCTTGGCGACCGCCAGGGCATGGAGACCGGCGCCGCGCCGGTCCCTTTCGTCGGCGAACGGCAGCCGGGCGATGACCTGCGGGTTATCCTTGCCGGGTCCCAGCAGAAGCGGCCACCACGGTTCCTCTTCCTCCTCCTCAGGGTACGGGAGGATGCCGACGGCGGCCCTGTCTTCCGCCACCTCGCGCATCACCTGACCCGGCGATTGACAATACATCATCGGCGTGTGGGAGCCGTACTGGTCGCGTGCCAGCCTCCAGTAACCGGGATTTTCGTCGGGCGCGAAGACCGCCACCGTGAACGGTCCCTGAAGACGCAGATTGGCGGCCATGATCTCACGCCAAATCCCCACCAGTTGGGTCTTGGGGAAGGGGCCGGCATGACGGGCGACCAGCCGGCGCAAGACCACTGCCTCGCGGGCGGGGCGCAAGGAAGGGCCGGTGCCCTTGATGCCGCCGATCCTCCGCGCCACGTCGGTGCGCCGCATGAGGAGGTCATGAATGCTTTCGTCGATCTCGTCGATTTCACGACGCAGATCGTCGAGATCCGTATTTGTCTTGTCCATGGGTATCGGCGCTCGCCAAATCAGGGGGAAGTCATAGTCTCAGACGCCTTTAAAATCAAAGAAAACGTTGACAGCCCTGCCCTTCGACCCTAGAGCACTATCCGGCCAGCTGGATGCGTTTGACCGGGATTATTTTGTGTCGTGGCTAGGCGCGCGCCGCATGGCGATGCTTGCGCATCGGCAAAGGGGCGCAACGACGCCACGGCGCAAAAGAACCCGGCCTTCGGTGGGGCAAAACGGCTTCTCGGATGCGTCGCGCCGCTTGCCCGATGTCCCACATCGCGCCGCGCGGCGCTCCTACCCGAGAAACCGTTTTGCCCCATCAAATCGCTTCCATCTGGCCGGATAATGCTCTAGCTAGTAGCCCCTCGATTCAAGCGCTGAATCGAACCCTTGGGGGATCGGGTGAGAAGCCATGAGCGCGCCCACCAAAACGCGGACGCCGAATACCGCCGAGTTGCCCGGCACCCGGGTCGAACTCGGGATCGATGAGCCCTTGCACCTCGACTGCGGGGCGCCGCTCGGCCCCTTTACCGTGGCCTATCAGACTTACGGCCGGCTCAACGAGGCGAAATCGAACGCCATCCTCGTCTGCCATGCCCTGACGGGCGATCAATTCCTCGCCGGCGATCATCCGGTGACCGGCAAGTTGGGATGGTGGGACGTCATGGTCGGTCCCGGCAAGGCCCTCGATACCGGCCGCTATTTCGTCATCGGCTGCAATTTTCTCGGCGGCTGCATGGGCACGGTGGGGCCGGCGGAAATCAATCCGGCGACGGACAAGCCCTACGGCCTCGATTTCCCGGTCATCACCATCGGCGACATGGTCAAGGCGCAGAAACTTCTCATCGACCATCTCGGTATCGGCCGGCTGTTCTGCGTCATCGGCGGCTCCATGGGCGGCATGCAGGCGCTGGACTGGGCCGTGCGCTATCCCGAACGGGTCTTCACGGCGGTGCCCATCGCCACCGCCGCGCGCACCTCGACCCAGAACATCGCCTTTCACGAGGTCGGCCGCCAGGCGATCATGGCCGACCCCGACTGGTGCGGCGGCAACTACCTGCTCGAGGGCAAGCGCCCCCACCGGGGCCTCGCGGTGGCGCGCATGGGGGCCCACATCACCTATCTTTCGGAGACCGCCCTGCATCGCAAGTTCGGGCGCAATTTGCAGGACCGCAAGGACGTCACCTACGGTTTCGAGGCCGATTTCCAGGTCGAGAGCTATCTCCGTCACCAGGGCTTGACCTTCGTCGACCGCTTCGACGCCAATACCTATCTCATCATCACCCGGGCGATGGATTACTTCGACCTCGCCGAGGAGCATGGCGGCGGCGTGCTGGCCGAGACGTTCCAGGGGACGGAGGTGCGCTTTTGCCTGATTTCGTTCACTTCGGACTGGATGTTCCCGACGGCGGAGAGCCGGGAGCTTGTCCACGCGCTGAACGCCGCCGCCGCCAATGTCAGCTTCGTCGAGATCGAGTCCGACCAGGGTCACGATTCCTTCCTGCTCGATATCCCGGAATACCACAAGATCCTTTCGGGGTTCCTCGCCGGCGCCGCCGATCATCAGGTGCGTTGCGGCGCCAAGGCGCCTTCGGCCGATGAATGAAACCCCCGGCCGGGACGGACGTCCCGGGGGGCCGCCATCGGCGGGCGCCGGGGAAATCCGCGCCGATCTGCGCCTCGTCGCCGATCTCGTGGCGCCGGGCACCCGGGTACTGGACGTCGGCTGCGGCGACGGGGCGCTGCTTCAATTCCTCACCAATTCCAAGGAGATCGACGGGCGCGGCCTGGAGATTCGCCAGGAACGGGTGAACGCATCGGTGAGCCGGGGGCTTTCCGTGGTCCAGGGCAATGCCGAAACCGACCTCAGGAACTATCCCTCCCAGGCCTTCGATTACGTCATCCTCAGCCAGACCCTGCAGGCGATCCACGATCCCCGCGGGGTGCTGGAGGAATTGCTGCGTATCGGCAAGCACGCCATCGTATCCTTCACCAACTTCGGCTACTGGCGATTCCGTTTGCATCTGGCGTACTCGGGCCGCATGCCGGTGACCGATTCGAAGGACCATGAATGGTTCGATACGCCGAATATCCACCTCTGCACGATCCGGGATTTCGTCACCCTTTGCGACGCCCTCGACATCACCGTCGAGCGCTGTTTCTCGGTGCGCCGCGGCGGCCAGACCCGTCGGGTGCGGCCCTCGAGCGCGCTCGCCAACCTGATCGGCGAACAGGCGGTGGTCCTGCTCGGCCGGGAATGAGCGGTCCCGGCCTCTCATCAAGATTTCACCACGCCCCTTTGTGAACTTTGGCCGATGGGAAGATAGGCCCGACGCTTGCGCTTGACGGCGCGCGCCGGGCTGGCGGCGTATATCTGCTTGCCGGCCTCGATCAGGACGACGCCGGCGAAGGTCTTGAACCAGCGCGAGCCCAGCCGCTCCCAGGCCGGCGCCGCCGCCAGCATCATGCGGAAATGGCTCGGCGGCGCGAAAAGGGAGCCGGCGGAGGCGATGGGCGTGAACAGGTTGTCGCGCAATAGCCTGGATAGCTGGGAATCGGTGTAGGGCTGGCCGTGGCCGAACGGGCTGCGGTCGAACCGCGCCCAGATGCCGCGCCGGTTGGGCACGACGACCAGGAGCCGGCCGCCATCGGCGAGCACGCGCCACACTTCGCGCAGCATGGGACGCACCTGTTCGCTGCACTCAAGGGCATGGACCAGCAGCACCCGGTCGATGGAGGCGTCGGGAAACGGCAACTCCGCCTCGTCCGCCAGCGCCACCTGATTGGGACCCGGGCGCGGCCAGTGCAGCACGCCTTGGGACGCCGGCATCACCGCCATCACCCGCTCCGCCTGCTCGTGGAACGGGCGCAGATAGGGCACCACGTAGCCGAGCCCGAGAACCCGCTGGGCGGTCACGTCGGGCCACATCGCGCGGACGCGGCGACGCACCAGGCGTTGCGCCGACTGGCCCAGGCTGGTGGCGTAAAAATCCCTGAGATCGACGACGTCGGTCCACATGATGGCGAGACTATCACATCGAGTCCCGGTTTGCGGCGCGCCGTCGGTCATGGCGTGGGGTGACCGGGAGTGTTATCCTGACCGCCGATAAATACATCCGGGAGGAAACATGAAAATTTGGCATTCGCCGTCCTCGCCTTATGTCCGCAAGGTGATGATGGCGGCGATCGAGTTGGGCCTCGCGGATAAGATCGAATGCGTGCCGGCGCGCACCCCGGAAAGCAAGATCGCCGAGGCCAATCCGCTCAACAAGATACCGACGCTCGAGACCGATGACGGCCAGATCCTCTACGATTCGATCGTCATCTGCGAGTATCTCGACAGCCTGACGGATAAGGCCAGCCTGTTCCCGGCCTCGGGCGCCGGGCGCTGGAAGACGCTCAGGATGCACACCCTTGCCGACGGCCTCATCGACGCCGCCGTGCTCAGGGTCCATGAGACCCGCCGGCCCGAGGAACAGCGCAACGCCGACTGGGACGAACGGCAAAAGACCAAGATCGTCCGCGGCCTGGCGCGGCTGGAGGAAGAAATCGCGGCGCTCGACGGGCCGGTGGACATCGTGCAGATCACCACCGCCTGCCTGCTCGGCTTCCTCGACCGCCGCTTCGCCGATGACGACTGGCGCGCCGATCACCCGGCGCTGGCGGCGTGGCACGCGAAATTCACCACCCGCCCGTCGGTGACCGGGACCGAGCCACCGCCGCTATAGCGGCGCCGCGCAAGACCGGGGAGGCCGGCCATGAGAATGCGCGCCGCCGTCATGTTCGAGCAGGGAAAATCCCGGCCCTATGCCGACTCCAAGCCCTTTTCGATCGAGGAAGTCGAACTCGACGGTCCCCGCGCGTCGGAGGTGCTGGTCGAGATCCGGGCCGCCGGCCTCTGTCATTCCGACCTTTCGTCGATCGAAGGCCGGCGGCCGAGACCCTTGCCCATCGTCGGCGGCCACGAGTCCGCCGGCATCGTCCGCGAAGTGGGCAGCGAGGTCCGTAATGTGACACCGGGCACGCCCTGCGTCATCGTCTTCGTCTCCAATTGCGGCGAATGTTCGTACTGCAAGATCGGCCGGCCCAATCTGTGCCTCACCCATCGCGCCGCCAAGGAGGCCGGCGAGCTTCCGGCCGGCGGCCGCAGGCTGCGCCTCGATGGCCGGGAACTCTACCACTACAGCGCCGTTTCCTGTTTCGCCGAATATGCCGTGGTGCCGGCGAGCGCCGTCATCCCCATCGGCGAGGATATCCCGTTGGAGGACGCCGCCTTGTTCGGTTGCGCCGTCATCACCGGCGCCGGCGCCGTGATCAATACCGCTCACGTGCCGCCCGGCGCCACCATGGCGGTGGTCGGGCTCGGCGGTGTCGGGCTGAATGCCCTGCTGGCCGGCGTGGTATGCGGCGCGGCGCGGATCATCGCCGTCGATACCAATGACGCCAAGCTGGGCCTCGCCCGGCAACTGGGGGCGAGCGATACCTTCAACGCCACCGACGCCGACGTCATCGGCCAGATCGTCGAGGCCACCGACGGCGGTGTCGATTTCGGCTTCGAGATGGCGGGCAGCGTCGCGGCGCTGGAGATCGCCTATGCCGTCACCCGGTCCGGCGGCGTCACCACGACGGCCGGCCTGCCCCATGGCGCGCGGTCGATCGACATCGACGTGGTCGCCATGGTGCAGAACGAGAAGACCTTGCAAGGCAGCTACATGGGAAGCTGCATCGCGGCGCGAGACGTCCCCCGGCTGCTGGCGCTTTACCGGCAGGGAAAGCTGCCGGTGGACAGGTTGAAAAGCGCCGTCCTCGGGCTCGATCAGATCAACGAGGGCTTCGATCACCTGGCCGAGGGGTCGGTGGTGCGCCAGATCCTGGCGACCCACACCTGAGGCTCGCTTGCCGGCCCGCCCCCAAGGACTTCGCGTTTCGGCACTCAAAATCCGCCGGGCGTTGGGCTAAGATGGCGCCATGGAACCGTTGGAAGTGCTCCGCCAAATCTGGCGCGATGCCGATTGCCCGGCCGATGCCTTGGACAGCCTCAGGCTGACCGGCGCGGAGCCGGTGCTGCCGTCGTCCTTTCGCGTCGGCACGGCGGCGCAGGCCACCATCGCCGCCGCCACGCTCGCCGGCGTGCTGGCGCCTCGGCACCGCACATCGCCAGCACGCCGGCGATGATGAAGACGGCGACCAAGGCCATGACCATGACTATTGGCGAGGATTCTGAGGTCTCAGTAAGGACGAATGGATCCAGCCCACCGGCTTCTTCGCGCCGTCGGTGATCACCCTGACCCAACTGCCCTTTCTTTTGATCCCGGTTACCTTCGAGTTGTACGCCACTCTCGCGATGATGCGGGAGTTCGAAGACGCCTCCCCGCGGATGTTCGCCATGTCGATTCCGACGTACAGGACTTCCTGCTGAACAGTTAACGCCTCCTTGGGCTTGAACTTGGATTTCACGCCATCCAACACCGGCATGAGGGAGGGCCCGAGAAACAGCCCGACGACGATGGCGGCGGCGGCGGCCCACATCCAGGGACGGCCGTATTTGCCGCCTTTGCCCTCTTCATCCGCCTGCTTCTCGTCCTGATCATCGTTCGCCGCTTCGCCACCTTCGTCCTCGCCGGCCCCGGTGTGCCGCTCCGTTTGCACGGCGCGCTGCTGTGCGAACAGTTCGGCGAACTCGTCCCCCATGTTCCACCCCGCCCCCTCGCCCCCGCCGACGGCGCCAGGATGCCGGTCCGTCTGCCCGACACTTTGGGCAGCGGCTGATACTTGCTCGGCCTGGGCCCGCCGCTCTGCCTCGACCGTCGCCGGTTGCCGTTCGGCTTCGGCCGTCAATTCGGCCTCGGCGGTGGAGAGGCGTGCCTCCGCTTGGCGCTCTTCCTTCGTTTTCGCGTCGTCGACAGCTCTGTCCGTCTTGATCCGCCACTTGGCTTTCATCGCCTGCGTCCTCCCTCTTCCAAGGCATCCCGGACCGCGCCTTGGCGAATGGCCGCCGGGATTGGGACTCGGACATTGTTCAAGCCAAATGAAACCAATAATTTTAAGTACAGTCAAGACAATTTTAATAAATTGTTAACCAATATTATTAACAAATACCATTAACCATTAATTTTAACTAATATCAACCGTCGTTTTTTCTTGTCTTTCTAGTAATAGAATGTCGATCGGGTGTGGTGAATGGCCACCGGGCGCGACTCTACCGGAATCCTCTCAACCCGGCTGATAGGGACATGAAAGCCCCGGCTGGAATGCTCCGGGCCTTTCCCTTGCCGTTGGTCTCGCCGGCCCGCCCCCAAGGACTTCGCGTTTCGGCGCTCAAAATCCCGCGAGCATTGGGCTAAGATGGCGCCATGGAACCGTTGGAAGTGCTCCGCCAAATCTGGCGCGATGCCGGTTGCCCGGCCGATGCCTTGGACAGCCTCAGGCTGACCGGCGCGGAGCCGGTGCTGCCGTCGTCCTTTCGCGTCGGCACGGCGGCGCAGGTCACCATCGCCGCCGCCACGCTCGCCGCCGCCGAGTACTGGCGCCTGCGTGCCGGGTCCCGCCAGCAGGTGACGGTCGACATGCGCCACGCCGCCACCGAATTCCGCAGCGAACGCTACCTCCGCGTCGACGATGGGCCGCCGCCGCCGCTGTGGGACAAGATCGCCGGCGTCTATCGCTCGGGCGACGGGCGATGGGTGCGCATCCACACCAACTTCCCGCGCCATCGGGAAGGCCTGCTGGCGATCCTCGGCTGCGATTACGACCGCGACGCGGTGAGCCGGGCGCTCTTGGGCTGGGAGGCGGAGGCCTTGGAGACCGCCGCCGCCGAGGCCGGTCTGCTCGTCGCCATGATGCGTTCGCGCGGGGAATGGGAAAGCCACCCGCAGGCGCCGGCGGTGGCGGCGGGGCCGCTGCTGAGTATCGAGAGGATCGGCGACGCGCCGCCCGAGCCCCCGGCCGCCGGCGAGCGCCCGTTGAGCGGCGTCCGTGTCCTCGACCTCACCCGCGTCATCGCCGGCCCGGTATGCGGACGCGCCCTGGCGGCCCATGGCGCCGATGTCATGCGCGTCACCGCGCCCCATTTGCCCTCGATGGCGCCACTGGTCATCGATGCCGGGCGGGGCAAATTATCGGCCCATATCGACCTCCGCGAAGCCGCCGGCCGGCGGACGCTTAAGGACCTGCTCGGCGAGGCGGATATCTTCGTGCAAGGGTACCGGCCGGGCGCCATCGCCAAGTTGGGCTACTCGCCCGAGGCCTGCGCGTCGGCGCGTCCGGGCATCGTCTATGTGTCGCTCTCGGCTTACGGCCCGGCCGGGCCTTGGGCGGCCAAGCGCGGCTTCGATTCCCTGGTCCAGACGGCGACCGGGTTCAATCACATGGAGGCCGAGGCGATCGGCGCCGAGGGCCCGAAGCCGCTACCGTGCCAGGCGCTCGACCACGCGTCGGGCTATCTCATGGCCTTTGGCGCCATCGTCGCGCTGATGCGCCGCGCGCGGGACGGCGGCAGCTGGAGCGTCGGCGTCTCGCTCGCCCGGACCGGCCACTGGCTGAAGGGGTTGGGCCGGCTCGAGGACGGGTTCGACTGCGCCGACCCGGCGGTCGAGGACGTCGCCGATCTCATGGAAGAGAGCGCGTCCGGCTTCGGACGCCTGCGCACGGTGAAGCACGCCGGGCTGTTGTCCGAGACCCCGCCTTTTTGGGCGCGCCCCTCTATGCCGCTCGGAACCCATCCGCCGGAGTGGGGACTTTAGAGCACTATCCGACCAGATGGAATCGTTTGACCGGGATTATTTTGCGTCGTGGCTAGGCGCGTGCCGCATGGCGATGCTTGCGCATCGGCAAAGGTGCGCAACGACGCCACGGCGCAAAAGAACCCGGCCTTCGGTGGGGCAAAACGGCCCCTCGGATGCGTCGCGACGCTTGCCCGATGTCTTACATCGCGCCGCGCGCCGCTCCTACCCGAGGGACCGTTTTGCCCCATCAAATCGCTTCCATCTGGTCGGATAGCGCTCTTAGTGCTTACTTTCATTGAAGGGCGACATCGGAGGACGGCGTTCCGCCGGCGATCTCGCGGATCAGCTTGCTCAACACCGCCGCGGCGATGTCCTTGAAGCCGTAGGCGGGGATGGCGAAGGCGCCCGGCCCGCCGATGACATGGTCGAGAAAGAAAAACTCCAGGTCGGGGTAGCGCCTGTCGATGACGGGCAGGCCGTTGATGGTGATGCCTCGCGCCACCACCAGGTCCCGCGCCCATGACGCCGGCCGGCCCCGCGTCACCGGCCCGTCGCCCGAGATGTCGATGACCAGGCGCGGACTGTTGAAATCATTGTCATCGAAATGGGCCGCCGCCATCAAGATGGCCTCGCCGACGGCGGTGCCGTTGCCCGAGATCATGGCGCGGGGCACGGACTCGAGCTTCTCCGCGAAGCGGTTGGCGGTGGCGGCATCCTTGATCAGGGTCCAGTCAGCGATCGTCACCTGTATGCCGGGTCCCGACCATTCGATATAGGTGACGGCGATGGCCCGGTGAACGCCGCTGCGGATGGCGGCGATGACCCTGGGGTTGCGGAACGCGTTGGCATAGCCCCACCGTTGCAGGATGAACTCGTTATCGTCGATGCTGCCCGACGAATCGACGGCAAGCACCAATTGAAGGTCGACATTGTTGGTGGCCGCCGAGGTCTCCGCCACCACCGCGATCTGCAGCGATAAACCGAGGACCAGGACAAGGAACCCCAACAATCCGCGAATCATCGCCCGCGCCAATCCAACCCCTCGGTCGGGAGCCCGGGTGACAAATAGCTCGATGCGTTCGATCCCCATGCGGCCCTCCCCTGGCGTACCTAGTACTTACTTTCATAGAAGGGTGACACATCTGACGGCCTTGCAGGTTGTTCGGCTAGGAGCGTGGTCCGCCGTGATGCTGGCGCATCACAAGGGCCGCGCGACGACGTCCGAAGGGCCTGCAAGGCCGCCCGAAGGGTCGCTTTTCGCGGCCACCGGAGGGTGTCACCGCCGCTTGACGATGTCTGGACATCGTCGGCGCGACGCTTCCTACCCGGAGGCCGCGAAAAGACGATCATATGTATCACCCTTCTATGAAAGTAAGTACTGGATGGCCCTAATGCTGGTGGCGGCAGAGACCGCCATCGACGGGAAGCACGATGGCGCTGATATAGCGGGACAATGGCGAACACAAAAAGACCACCGCATGGGCGATGTCGGCGGCATCGCCCATCTCGCCGAACGGGATGACGGGGTCTTCCATGCCGGTGAGCTCCGCTTCGTCGTAATGTTCGGCCGCCGCCGTGCCCTTGATGATGCCGGGCTGAATGCAGTTGATGGTGATGCCGTTGGCGCCGATCGCGCGGTCGAGGCTCTTGGCCCATCCCTGAAGGGCGCCCGAGGCGGCGTATTCGACGCTGAAGATCGGCGGCTCCGAAGGCCCGATGATGTTGACGATCCGCCCCCAACCCGCCTCGATCATCGCCGGTATCAGGTCATGGGCGAGGCGGCGGGGCAGCTCGAATTCCCTGTCCATCGCCTCCTTCCATGACGCGGCGCTGACATCCGCGCCGATCCGCTCCGGACGGCGGACCTCGCTTGCGGCGTTGATCAGGATGTCGACATGGCCGAGCGCGCGCGTTCCCTGCTTCACGATCGCCTCGGCCCCCTCATTGGCGTCCACCGAACAGACGTTTACGCCCTCCCCGACCAATGCCTCGGCGATCGCCCGGCCGATGACGCCTTGGGACCCGGTGACGAGCGCGCCGCGTCCCTTCAGTTGCCAGTCTTTCGTCATCTCCCTGTTCCCTCCCGCCGGTCAGTAGGCATAACGCCTAAAACCCGAGTCGACCGGGATCACGGCGCCGGTGATGTAACGCGCCAGCGGCGAGGCGAGGAAAACGACCAGATTGGCGATGTCGGATGGATCGCCGAAACCGCCGGAGGGGATCCATTTGGAGGTCTCCTTGCGTTGCTGTTCCGAGTAATTTCGTAAGATCTGCTCGGAGATGATTTTCCCCGGCGGGATCGAATTGACCGTCACCCCATGCTTGGCGACTTGCCGGGAAAGCCCTTTGGAAAAACCATGAACGGCCGCCTTCGGTGGATTGGCGGTGTGCAACTGCCAGGGCTCGGTTTTGCCCGAGATATTGATGATGCGGCCATATTTCCTCTCGATCATGCCCGGAATCAGCGCCAGCGTGAGCTGACGGATGGTGACGTAGTTCAATTGCATCTCCTGGTCCCAGGCCGTGTCGGGCGCATCGTAGGGCATCCGGCCGGGGTAATCGGGATTTTGGCTGCGCCCGGCCGAGTTGACGAGAATGTCGATATGACCGAGCGCCGCGAGCGCCTCATCCTTGACCTTGTAGGCCCCTCCTCCGGCGACGGCGAGGTCGGGCGTGACGATGATCGCCGGGCGCTTGCCGCCGGCGGCGACGATCTCATCGGCCAGTTCCTCGAGCAATTCCCGCCGCCTGGCCCCGACCGCGACCTTGACGCCCTCGGCGGCGAGGGCCAGCGCCGCGCCGCGCCCGATCCCCCGGCTGGCGCCGGTGACCAGCGCCGTCCGTCCCTCGAGCTCAAGGTCCATCGCCATTTCGTTCCTCCCTCGCGAATTCCCCTGCTTTTCTACATCATCTTTCGCATCTTTGCGCCAACGGTCTCGGCGAGGGCGCCGAACGGCTTGGCGTCCCCGGCCGCAACACGCTCGATCGACGCTCCCCCATGGGATAGTCTCTCTATCGTCCTGGCACAAAAAAAGAGCATGCCCGCGACGGCCCGGAAAACGCGGGGATTGGGGAGGGTTTTATCCGTGAGCGGCATGAAAGTCGGTTTCATCGGCCTCGGCACGATGGGCGCCCCCATCGCGCTCAATGCCATGAAGGGTGGGCATGAGCTGATCGTCCACGATATCAGGCGCGAGGCGGGCGAGGCCCATGTGAAGGAAGGGGCCGAATGGGCGGCCTCGCCGCGCGAGGTGGCGGCGGCGAGCGACGTCATCTTCACCTCCCTGCCGGGCCCGAAGGAGGTGGAGGCGGTGGCGCTGGGGCCCGATGGACTCGTTTCGGCGCTGGAGCCGGGGAAGGTCTATTTCGATCTCACCACGAACTCTCCGACGCTGATCCGCAAGATCCACGGGATCTTCCTGAAGCAAGGCGTCGAGGTGCTCGACGCGCCGGTCAGCGGCGGGCCCGAGGGCGCCCGGACCGGCCGCATGGCGATCTGGGTCGGCGGCGATGAGGCGACGTTTGCGCGCCATTTGCCGCTGCTTAACGCCATGGGCGACAAACCCACCTACGTCGGCGCCATCGGATCGGGCGCCATCGCCAAGCTGGTGCACAATTGCAGCGGCTATATCCTGCAGACCGCGTTGGCGGAAACCTTTTCCATGGGCGTCAAGGCGGGCCTCGATCCGGAAGCCCTGTGGCGGGCGGTGCGCCAGGGGGCGCAGGGGCGCCGGAGAACCTTCGATTCGATGTCGCTGCAGTTCCTGCCCGGCCGCTTCGACCCGCCCGATTTCGCCCTCGCCCTGGCCCATAAGGACGTCCGATTGGCCGTCGAGTTGGGCCGTGAGCTGGATGTGCCGATGCGTCTCGCCAACCTCACCCTGGAAGAACTTTCCACCGCGATGGAGCGCGGCTGGGGAGGCCGGGATTCCCGTTCGGCGATGTTGTTGCAAATGGAGCGCGCCGGGGTCGACATTAAGGTCCCGGCCGAGACCATCGAAAAGATCCTGAAAGAGGACTGACGCCCGAGCCGTACGCCCCGTCGGCGGGCGCCGGGACGCAACCTCGGCGCCTTGATCCAGATCAATGAAGGTAACTCCAGCGGTGGCATAGTGTTCGGCTTGTCCGCCGGAGGGTCCATCGCCGATCCTGCCGCCCGATGAGACGGGCCAAGGGCACGGCGCCGTCCCCGTGGGACCCACCGGGCGGGCGGGCGACAAGAAGGACTGGACCATGAACCCAACCCTGTTCGAGGCGATGTTCGAGATCAACGTCGCCATCATCCTGGTGACCGTGAGCGTCGCCCTCTTGGTGTGGTTTCAAAGAAACCTGGTGGCTGCCTCGGCCAGGCGCATGATGGGCATGATGACCCGTGCCGGCCTGGATCCCGTGATGGCTACCGAAGGTGACCGGCGAACCAAGGCCGTGATGAAAGAGGCCGGGCGCCGGTGCCGGAATTGCATGCGTGAGGGTTTGTGCGACAGGTGGCTTGCCGGAAAAGTCGAAGGGAGCAACTCCTTCTGCCCCAACGCCAGGACATTCCGCGCGCTTACGGGACCCGGCGGTAGCACCGGTTGACGCGCGCCGGGCCTTCGCCACCTTGAAGCGCGCGAGGCGGGTCAGTCCGAGAGGGTGCGCTTGCGTTCCTCGTAATCGATCTTGTCGCCATCGAAGCCGAGCTCCCTGGCGATGGCGCGATGAGGCAAGGCCCGGGCGGGTAGGGTGAAGTTGGAATCTTGCCTGGAAAGTGAAGATTGCACATTACTAAATAATTACCTGTTCAATTTCAAAGGTTTAACAGACTAGTTAACCTGTCCTTAGATTTTTCCTTCTATCCTGCGATGTGAACGTGCTGGTTCGACCGGGCAAGACGTCCGGGCCACCCGTTGGAGGGCCGAGGGGATGTGTAGGACACGGATTCTCGGGCTGATCTTCGCCCTGCTGTACCTCACCTGGAGCGCCCCATCGGCGATGGCCCAGGACGGGCTCTGGGAAAAATACAGTGCCGCCGGGCGCCAGGCGCTCGAACAAAGGGATTTCCCAACCGCCGAAAAGCACTTCGCGGCGGCCCTGGGCGAGGCCGAACGCGATGGGCCGGAAACCGCGCGTGTGGCCACGACCCTCTATAGCCAAGCGGAACTTCTAGGCGCTCAGGGAAAATATACGGAGGCGGAGCCATTAGTGCGCCGCGTCCTGGCGATCCGGGAAAAGGTTCTACCGCCGGACCATCCCGACCTCGCCATCAGCCTCGCCACCATGGCCTCATTTCACGTGAGGAATCACAAATTCGCCGAGGCCGAGCCGCTGGCCACCCGCGCCCTGGCCATCCTGGAAAAGGCCGTGGCGGCGGATGATCCGCGCCTGGCCAAGGGTCTCAACATGGTGGGCATGATGTACACCATGCAGCGCCGGCTCGCCGAAGCCGAACCGCTCGCCGTCCGCGCGTTCACAATTCGCCAGGACATCCTGCCGGCCCATCATCCGGATGTCGCCGAAAGCGCCAACAATCTTGGATTCCTCTATTTGATGCAGAAGAGATATGACGGCGCGGAAAAATTCCTCGCCCATGCGCTGGAGATCCGGAAAAAGGCTCTGCCGCCGGACCATCCCGACATCGCCGAGAGTTTGAACAATTTGGGGGCGCTCTACACCATCCAGGGCCGCCATGCCGAGGCGGTCCGATACATCAAAGCGGCGCTGGCCATCCGGGAGAAGGTCTTCGGACCGGAACATGAATCGGTGGGGCAGGCGCACTATAATCTCGGTGTGCTGTACCAAATCCAGCGCCGGCCCGGCAAGGCCGAACCCCACTACCGGAGCGCCCTGGAGATTCGGCAGAAGGCGCTCGGGCCGACGCACCCCCTGGTGGCCGACACGCTCGAAAACTACGCCCTGTTGCTGATGACGACCGGACGCACGCGGGAAGCCTTGCGGTTCAAGCAGCGCGCCGCCACGATCAGGGCACAACGGAACTAGATCGCCGGGGCCGGATTGGCCCTCAGTCGCGCGCGACGCACATGGCGATCCCCATGCCGCCGCCGATGCACAGGGTCGCCAGCCCCTTGGCCGCGTCCCGCTTCTTCATCTCATGCAGCAGGGTCACCAGGATGCGCGCGCCGGAGGCGCCGATGGGATGGCCGAGCGCGATGGCGCCGCCGTTGACATTGAGCTTGTCGCCATCGAAGCCGAGTTCCTTGGCGACGGCGCAGGTCTGGGCGGCGAAAGCCTCGTTGGCCTCGATGAGGTCGAGATCGGCGACCGACCAGCCGGCCTTGGCCAGCGCCGCCCGGCTGGCGGGCACCGGCCCGGTTCCCATATATGCCGGATCGACGCCGGCCTGGCCCCACGACACGATGCGCCCAAGCACCTCGGCGCCGCGCTCCCGCGCCACCTGGCGCGACATCAGCACCACCGCGGCGGCGCCGTCGTTGATGCCCGACGCGTTGCCGGCGGTGACCGTGCCGTCCTCGGCGAAGGCGGGCCGGAGCTTCGAGAGCGCATCGAGAGTGTTGCCGGGACGGGGATATTCGTCCGCCTCCACCACGTCGACGCCCTTGCGCGTCTTGACCGTCACCGGCACGATCTCGTCGGCGAACCGCCCGGCCTTCTGCGCCGCTTCCGCCTTGGCTTGCGAGGCGGCGGCGAAGGCGTCCTGCTCGTCGCGGGTGATCTGGTAGCGCTCGGCGACGTTCTCGGCGGTGGTGCCCATGTGATAGCCGTTAAAGGCGTCCCACAGCCCGTCCTTGATCAGGGTGTCGACGAGCGCCAGATCGCCCATCTTGCGGCCGTTCCTGAGATGGGCGCAATGCGGCGCGAGGCTCATATTCTCCTGGCCGCCGGCGACGATGATCTCGCCCTCGCCCTGGTCGATCGACATCTGCCCGAGGATGACCGAGCGCAGCCCCGAGCCGCAGAGATGGTTGATGCCGTAGGCCGGCACGCTGGCGGGCAGGCCGGCGCCGATGGAGGCCTGACGCGCCGGGTTCTGGCCCTGCCCGGCGGTCAGCACCTGACCCATGATGACCTCGGCGGGCTCATCCGGGGCGATGCCGGCGCGCTTCATCGCTTCGCCGATGACGACGGCGCCGAGCTCCGATGCCGCGATCGTGCTCAAGGCGCCGTTGAACGCGCCGATCGGCGTGCGGGCGGCGCCGGTAATCACGATATCGGTCATTGTTTGGCTCCTCTGGGGCCGGCTCCTTTCGGCTGAAACATCATGGATCCTATCGACCAAGAACCGCTCTAGGCCGTCTCCTTGATCGCCTCGCCGAGGGCGCCGAACAGCTCGTCGATCTGGGACTTCTCGATGATCAGGGGCGGCGATGTGGCGATGATGTCGCCGGTGTAGCGCACCAGCACGCCCTTTTCCAGACAACGCAGGAAGACGTCATAGCCCCTGGCGCCGGGCGCGCCGGGCGCCGCCTCCAACTCGATCCCGGCGACCAGGCCGAGGTTGCGGATATCGGCGACATGATCGAGATCCGCAAGGCCATGCACCGCGTCCTCGAAGTAACCGGCAAGCGACGCGGCGCGGGCGAACAGATCCTCACTGGCGTAAAGATCGAGGGTGGCGAGCGCCGCGGCGCAGGCCAGCGGATGGCCGGAATAGGTGTAGCCGTGAAAGAGCTCGGGCAGGGTCTCCGGTCCGGACATGAAGGCGTCGTGGATTTCCTTCCTCACCAGCACCGCGCCCATGGGGACGGCGCCGTTGGTCAGCCCCTTGGCGGCGGTGATGATGTCGGGGACGATGCCGAGATATTCGGCGGCGAAACTGGCGCCCAAACGCCCGAATCCGGTGATGACCTCATCGAAGATCAACAGGATGCCGGTGCGATCGCAGATCTCGCGCAGCCTCTCGAGATAGCCGACGGGCGGGATCAGCACGCCGGCCGAGCCCGCCATCGGCTCGACGATCACGGCGGCGATGGTCGAGGCGTCATGCAGCGCGACGATGGATTCCAAGGCGTCGGCCAGATGCGCCCCCCATTGCGGCTGGCCGCGGGAGAAGGCGGCGTGTTCGAGGCTATGGGTGTGGGGGAGATGGTCGACGCCGCCGAGCAACATGCCGAAATTCTTGCGGTTGTTGGCGATGCCGCCCACCGACATGCCGCCGAAACCGGCGCCGTGATAACCCTTTTCGCGTCCCACCAGCCTTTGGCGCTGGCCCTGGCCCCGCCGGTGGTGATAGGCGATGGCGATCTTCAGCGCGGTGTCGACCGATTCCGAGCCCGAATTGGTGAAAAAGACGTGATCGATGTCGCCCGGCGCCATTTCGGCGAGCCGGTCGGCGAGCTCGAAGACCGCGGGATGGGCCATCTGGAAGGCGGTGGAATAGTCCATGCGCCTGGCCTGGGCGGCTATGGCCTCGGCGATCTCGTCCCGGCAATGCCCGGCGTTGACGCACCAAAGGCCGGAGCAGCCGTCGAGCACGCGCCGCCCGTCCGCCATGCCATAGTGCATGTCCTTGGCCGACACCATAAGCCGGGGCGCCGCCTTGAACTGGCGGTTGGCCGTGAACGGCATCCAGTAGGCCTCGAGATCGTTGCGTCCAAGGGCCGGGGCCGCATCCGTCTGGGCGGTAGGGGTGTCCGTCATGGCGCCAATCTCCGTGATCGATCCGTCGTCAATATCGCCCGCTAAAATTAGGCACCGCTCAGGCCCGAAGCAAGGCGAAATGGAGCCCCGCGCCCACCGGCGGCCCGGCGCGGCGCCCCGAAGAGGGCGTCCGATCGGCCGCGATGGCGCCAAATCCGCCCCGATCCCGCCTCACCGGCCGCGCGGTCGCCGCCCGGATCGGCCGGCCGGTCCCCTTATCAGGGCCGGCGTCGTCGCCAACTTCGGGCAAAAGCCCACCGCGCCCCGGCGTTTGTGAAGAGAAACCTTGATTTCAAATAATAAATTCGTATATTCAGGTTAATACTTAACGATAACAGTATTATAACGTATAGATAATAATTATATTGACATTTTACTAGTATTTTGATAAAGTTCTACATAATTTTACTGGATCTAGATTGTCCATGGAAAAGCGCGAGCGGATTAAATCTTACCCCCTGGTCTTGGCTCCCCCACGGGACCCCCGAGGCGGCGGCTCCTGCTCTTCCCCGGAGCGTGGGGACGGACGTCGGCGGGCGGCACCCACGCAGGCGCTGATCATCACCGATGCGCAGGGGAGAAATCGGGAGTTACAGCCAAAGATCCCGAGCCCGTTTTTGGCCCAGCATATCGCCCAGGAAGTGCTCGGGCCGGAGGACCACCCCTCGCGCCATCGCGCCGGTTCGGCGGCCTATCTGGCGGTCAGGGACTCGACGACGGAAATCATGGGCGCGGCGGGCCTGTTCGACCTCATCGTCTGAGCCGAGCCCCCCGCACCATCGACCCCCTCCCGACTTCGGCGGAACCGCGCCAACGGCCGAGCGCGGTGGCCCGCGCGGCGCCCTGAAGAGGGCGGCCCATAGGGTGCCGATGGCGCCAAATCCGCCCCGATCCCGCCTTACCGGCCGTGCGGTCCCCGCCCGGATCGGCGGGCCGGTCCCCCCCGCCGTTCTCGATCCCGGGCGAAAGCCCGCCGCGCCCCGGCGTCCGCGGCGAGAAACCCTGATTTAAAATAAAGATTTCCGAGTTCGTGGTTAATACTTATAGTTAACAGTTAACTAAAATATTTTATTTGTATTCGTTTGACAATTGCTTAATAATTTTTTAAAATTGTCTGTGTTTTTATCTGATGGGACTTGTCCGAAGGATCGCGCGTGTACATCACTTCCCAACCCCTAGCCCTGGTCTCCCAGTGGGACCAATACGGCGCCGGCGCCCGCCCGACCGCGGAGCCTGGAGACGCACGTCTTTACGCGCTCCCGGCTTTCCCCGTGGCGGCGGTAGGGGCGAGGGGCGAACAGCCCCGCCATGCGCCGCCGCGCGGCGCCCACGCGGACGGCCCCGGCGCCGCTGAAATTGCACCGGCGGCGGCCCGAACGGTCGTCATCATCGATAGGCCCGCTGTCACACAGGCCGTGCATCCGATAATCCTGAGCCCCTTCCTCGCCCAGCATATCGCCCAGGAAGTCCTCGGGCCCGAGGACGACCCCTCGCGCCACCGCACCGGTTCGGCGGCCTATCTGGCGGTCAGGGACTCGACGGCGGAACTCCTCGGCGCCGAAGCCGCCTTCGACTTCTTCGTCTGACCCCACCCCTTCCATCATCCGCCTCCGCCCTCCCGGCTGACGAGTTGTCACGCCGGGCACATGGGTTACAATCCCCGCGCCCTTGGCGCCGCCACTTTCACGGCCGATAGCCCCACGGGCGCGGATCCAGGCCGTCGCGGATCCAGGCCGTCAAAGGCGACGCTTGCATGATGAGAGGCGGGCGCAACAGTGAAAATCCTCCACGTCATCACCGGGCTTTCCACCGGCGGCGCCGAAATGATGCTCTACAAACTGCTGTCATGCCTTGTCCGGGAGAATGTCGGCAACGAAGTCATCTCGCTGACCGGCATCGGGCCGGTGGGCGAGCGAATCGCCGGTCTCGGCGTCGGCGTGCGCGCCCTTGGCATGGGCCGTTCCCTGCCATCGCCGACCAAGCTCTTTTCGCTGGCGCGCATGATGCGCGAGGCCAAGCCCGATATCGTCCATGCCTGGATGTATCACGCCAATCTCCTCGCCGGTCTGGCGGCGAAATTCGCCCGATCCCCGCCGGTCATCTGGGGCATCCGCCAAAGCAACCTCGATCCCAGACTGTCCAAGCGCTCCACCATCCTGACGGCGCGCCTTTGCGCCATGTTGTCGGCGCGCCTACCCGCCCGCATCCTCTGCTGTTCCGCCGTGGCGCGTGACGTCCACGTGGCGCTGGGCTATGCGCCGGAGAAAATGGCCGTCATCCCCAACGGCTTCGATCTGGAGCGCTTCAGGCCCGATGGCGAAGCGCGCATCGCCGTGCGCCGGGAACTGGGAATCGAAGCCGATGCGCCCCTGATCGGTCTGGTGGCGAGGTTCGATCCGCAAAAGGACCACCGGAGCTTCATTACCGCGGCCGCCAGGCTGCTTGAATCGGACGCCAGCGCGCAATTCCTGCTTTGCGGCGAAGGTATCGACGCCGACAACCGCGAACTCGGCGAATGGATCAGGGCGGCCGGCATCGGTGCCCACTGCCACCTGTTGGGCCTGCGCGATGATATGGCGGCGATCACCGCCGCGCTTGACATCGCGGTGTCGTCCTCGGTCGGGGAAGGCTTCTCCAACGCCGTCGCCGAGGCGATGGCTTGTGGCGTTCCTTGCGTCGTCACCGATGTCGGGGATTCCGGCCTGATGGTGGAGGACACCGGGCGCGTGGTGGCGCCTGGGGATGAGGCGGCACTCGCCGACGCCATGGCCGGGCTGTTGGCGATCGGCGCCGAGGGACGGGCGAAGCTGGGCCGGGCCGCCCGGCGGCGCGTTGAGGAGAACTACAGCCTCCCCGACATCGCCGCGCGCCATCTCGCCTTTTACCGCGAGACGCTGTCGCCATGACCGGGCGCCATGACCGGACCCACCCCGGCCGGGCGGCGGGAATGGCCGCCACGATGACACAAAACGGCATCACCGCATCCGTCAAGCGGGCGCTGCCCTGGTGGGCGAAGATCGGCGCCAAGGTGGTGCTTTCCCGCCTGCCCCTGAGCGCCCGGACGTGGCAAAGGCTCGGCCTCTTCTCTCCCGGCGGGATGGAGGACGCGGATTATGCGCGTGGTGTGTTCGAAAGCCACTTTGAGGCCGCCGGCCCCTTGCCCGAGGGCTTCACCTATCTCGAGCTCGGCCCCGGCGATTCCCTCGCCACCGCCATAATCGCCCGGACCCACGGGGCATCGGGAGGTTATCTGATCGATGCCGGCGCCTATGCGTCGCGCTCCATCGATACTTACCGGCGCCTGATCGCCAATCTCAAGGCGGGCGGCGAGGAGCGCGGACTTTCCGAACTCGAGGACTGCCGGACGGTGGACGAGATCTTGGATGCCGCCGACTGCACCTATTGGCAGGACGGGATCGCGGCGCTCAGGCGCGTTCCCGACGCCAGCGTCGATTTCATCTTTTCCCAGGCGGCGCTCGAACATATACCGCTCGGCGAATTCGCCGACACCTGCCGCCAGCTTTACCGCATCCAGAGGCCGGCCGGGGTAGGGTCGCACCGGATCGACTTCCAGGATCATCTCGGCGGATCGTTGAATTCTCTCAGGTTCTCCGAGACACTGTGGGAGGCGGCCTGGTTCGCGCCAGGCAGCGGCTTTTACACCAACCGCCTGCGGTTCTCAGGAGTCCTCGATCACTTCCGGGCGGCGGGGTTCGCGGTCGATGTCCGCTGCGTCCGGCGCTGGGACGAGATACCGCTGGCGCCGGCCAAGCTCGATCCGGCGTTCCGGGACCTGGCCGAAGACGATCTCTTGATCAGTGGCGCCCTCATCGGGGTGCGGAAAAATGGCGGATAGACCGAAGCCCAAGATCCTCTATTTGGTGACCGAGGACTGGTATTTCTGCTCCCACCGCCTGCCGGTCGCGCGGGCGGCGCGGGACGCCGGCCTCAAGGTCGTGGTGGCGACCCGCGTGCGCGATCACGGGCGTGAGATCGAACGGAATGGCTTCACCCTCATCCCGTTGGATTTCCCAAGAAGGCTTGCCAATCCCTGGCGCGAGCTTTCGACCCTCATCGCCATCATCCGGCTCTATCGCGCCGAGCGCCCCGACATCGTCCATCACGTGGCGATGAAGCCGGTGGTGCTGGGCTCCGTCGCCGCCTTCGTCACCGGCGTTCCCCGGGTGATCAACGCGCTGGCCGGCCTCGGTTACGTCTTCGCCGCCGACAGTGTCAAGGCGCGCATCCTCAGGTCCCTGAACGGCCTCGCCTTCCGTCTCCTTCTCAACCGCGCGGAAAGCCGGGTGATCGTCCAGAACCCGGACGACCGCGATACCCTCATCGGCGCCGGCATCGTCGAGGCCGAGCGGATGGTGCTGATCCGGGGATCCGGCGTCGATGTCGCCCGCTTCACCCCGGCGCCGGAGCCCGAGGGGCGGGTCCGCCTGGCCTTCGTCTCGCGCATGCTGTGGTCGAAGGGCGCCGGCGTGCTGGTCGAGGCGGCGAGGCTTCTCAAGGCGCGCGGCGTCGCCATCGACATCGTCCTTGCCGGCCTTCCCGACGCCGCCAACCCGGCCTCGATCGGCGAGGCCCAGCTCAAGGCGTGGCACCAAGACGGCTTCGTCGAATGGATCGGCTTCGTGGCCGACGTGCCGGCGCTGCTCGCCGGCTGCCACATCGTCGCCCTGCCGTCCTTTTACGGCGAAGGGGTGCCCAAATGCCTGCTCGAGGCGGCGGCCTCGGCCCGGCCCATCGTCGCCGCCGACGGTCCGGGGCTGCGCGAGATCGTCGAGGACGGGGTGAACGGCATCTTAGTGCCGCCGAGGGACGCCAAGGCCCTGGCCGACGCCATCGAAAGACTGGCGAACGACGCGGCCTTGCGCCGGCGCATGGGCCAGGCGGGGCGCAGGATCGCCGAGGATGCCTTCGCCGAGGAAATCGTCGTCGGGGAGACCCTCGATCTCTACCGCCGGATGCTGGGCGCGAGGTGGCCCGGCGGGGGTTGAGGCGGGCAAACCCGCCCTCTGCGCGCCGTCATGCGCCGCTTGTCGGCTTCTCCATGCCCGGCGGGAGGGTCTCGAAGCTCGGCAGGTCTGGCGCCATGTGGTCCCAGGCCGGGCCGCTTCTGGCGTAGATCACCATTTGCGGCTTGAAGATGTCGGGCTCATCCAGGCTCGACGCCCTGAGGAAGATGAGATCGGGCATGGCCGAGTTCACGCTATAGACCGACGACCCGCAGTTGGGACAAAATGCCCGGCCGACGGTGTTGCCGCTGTCCGACTTCTTCTCGAACACCTTGGCCTCGCCCGAAATGGCGACCGCCGCTTTCGCCACGCCCATGTGCGAGCAATGACCGGTGCCGCTGTCCTTGCGGCAATCGGTGCATTGACAATGGCCCGAGAACACCGGTTCCGCCGAGCAAGCGTAGCGCAACGCGCCGCACAGGCATCCGCCCTGGAAGGGAAGGTTCATTTTCATCTCTCCTGTTGAAAGACGGCGTCGCGAAGACCGCCATGGAATAGAAGACCCCGATGGAATAGAAGACCCCGAGGGCCGCCCCTATTCGA
This sequence comes from Pseudomonadota bacterium, assembly GCA_022566265.1. Classification (GTDB taxonomy): domain Bacteria; phylum Pseudomonadota; class Alphaproteobacteria; order SMXQ01; family SMXQ01; genus JACZQV01. The sequence continues at coordinate 58,270 of JADFJG010000006.1, forward strand.
CCTCGGCCGAGAAATGCTTGAATTCGCCGATGTCCGTGAGCCGCGGGTTGCGCGGCGCCGAATCGGTGCGCCCGGAATTCTTGGCCCCCGCCTGGTCGAACGCCTGCACCAGCATGATCTCGAGGTCCTCGTCGCTGACGCATTCGAACCAGTAACGCGCGAAGCGCGGCATCAACAGCCCTTCATGGGGGCCGAACTCGCCGATCACCTCATCGCCCGGCTTGTAGAATTTGGCCCGGCCCTTGAGCACCATCCAGATGGCGTCGACCCGGCTGTGGTAATGGAGATTGGTCTCCCCGCCGTCCTTGCGCACGACCTGGACGAAGCCGCGGCAAAGATCGCTCCGCGCCAGGCGGACGGAAACCTTCACCCGGTCGAATGCCTCGGGCTTGCGGTAGCTGAACTTGCCGATGCGCTTCTCGGCCTCGAGATGCGCCTCCTCGGTAATCCCTCCGGTCGCGGTCGCCGCGTCTGACATCGGGGCCTCCCTTTATCCTGGTATTCCGTTGCCCCTATGTTAGCGCGAATCCCTCCCCCGCGCGAGGGCGATGGTCCTTGCGCGCCGGCCGCGCCGGGTGTCCCTTTTGCCGGAATGGATCGGTCAACCTTTCGGCGATGGCGTTAGTAATTCTATCGAAATACGTAAGTAGTACTTGACAACGACGCTCGTTCGTAGTTTAATTCCCCCGGCTTGAAACGGCGGCCGCCCTACCGGGGCCGGCCTCGGGCCAAGCGAAAACATTGTCAGGAAACAACATCGAACACCCACCCCGGCGCGAGGACGCGCCGGACAGAGGAGAACGGCATGTCGATTCATGATTCACGGGATTCCATCGGCCGCGCCGGGCTGATGTCCATGATGGGGGACCCACGGTATTTCGACGGCAATCACCC
>JADFJG010000157.1 GCA_022566265.1 Pseudomonadota bacterium
CTTCGGCTAGGAGCGTGGTCCGCCGTGATGGGAGCCCATCACAAGGGCCGCGCAACGACGTCCGAAGAGCCCGCAAGGCCGCCCGAAGGGTCGTTTTTCGCGGCCTCCGGAGGGCGTCAGTGCCGCTTGACGATGTCGAGACATCGTCGGCGCGACGCTTCCTACCCGGAGACCGCGAAAAGCGATCATATGTATCACCCTTCTATGAAAGTAAGTACTGGGCGCGCGTCGTGGCCGATGGACTCCCGCCTCGCACCTCGCGGACAGGAGCGATTTTTCCAGGTTTTCAAGGAGTTGGACTGCACAACCGGGTGTTGACCAAGGATTCAGGACGGCGGCGGCGGGCATTTAATTGTCTTGCCTCGCGCCCTCGGCGCGATTAGCGTTTTCAGGAGAATCCTGACGGCGGCATAACGCGAAGGAGTTCCTGACATGGCGGCCAAGACCCAGGCACGCCGGGCAGGGAAGGACCGGGGGGCCGAGACCATCGTCGATGCGGCCCTGGAGCTGGCCGAGGAGGTGAGCTGGGACGGGGTTCGCCTTCATCGGGTGGCGGAACGGCTCGGCGTGTCACTCGCCGATATCGCCGGTCATTATCGCGATCTCGACGCCATCGCCGATGCCTGGTTCGCCCGCGCCCGCGACGCCATGGCGGCGCCGCCATCGCCCGGTTTCGCGGAGCTTGCCGCCCGGGAGCGCCTGCATTCGGTGATCATGCGTTGGTTCGACGCACTCGCGCCCCACCGCCGCGTCACCGGCCAGATGATCGCCACCAAGCTCTATCCCAGCCATCCGCACCATTGGGTGCCGTTGATCTTCAACCTGTCCCGCACCATCCAGTGGTTCCGCGACGCGGCCCTGTTGGACGCCACCGGCCGGCAACGCCAGATCGAGGAGATCGGTCTTAGCATCTTGTTCCTGGCCACCTTCGCGATGTGGTTGCGCGACCCCTCTTCGGACCAGGAAAAGACACGGGAATTTCTCCGCCGCCGGCTCGCCGCCGCCGATGGCCTGATGGCGCGGATAGTGGTCTAAGTCAACCGACCCAGCGCGCGTTCAGCGATCAGTTGCCACCGGCCTCCGCCAGACACTCATCGATGATCGTCAGCGCCGCGTCCATCTCCTCGGTGGTGATGGTCAGAGGCGGCGTCAGGGACAAGATGTTGCCCATGGTGATCTTCATGCTGAGGCCCTTTTCGAGCGCCGAATACAGGATGCGGTCGGCGGCATCGGCCGCGGGGGTCTTTTCGTCCCGATCCCGCACCAGCTCGACGCCGATCTGAAGCCCGAGGCCCCTGATATCGCCGATGATCGAATGCCGGCCGGCCATCTCGCGCAGCCGCTCCAAGGCATGGGCGCCGACGATTCGCGCGTTCTCGACCAGGCCTTCGTCCTCGATGATCTCGATGGTGGTCAAGGCGGCGCGGCATGACACCGGGTTCTTTTCGTGGGTGTAGTGGCCAAGCGCGTGGTTCTCCAGGATATCGTACTCAGGCTTGGCGATCATCGCGGCGATCGGCATGATACCGCCGCCGAGCGCCTTGCCGAGCACCAGGATATCGGGCGAGACGCCAAAGTGCTCGCAGGCGAACATGCGCCCGGTCTTGCCGAGGCCGACGGCAATTTCGTCGAAGATCAGCAAGGCGCCGTGGTCGTCGCAGGCCTGGCGCACGATCCGCCAAAATCCCGGCGGCGGGATATAGGGTATGGCGCGAACCGGCTCGGCGACCACGGCGGCGACGTCGCCTTCCTTCTCCAGCACGTAACGAACGAAATTGGCGCAGGTCATCTTGCAGGTCTCAAGATCCGGTTGACCTTCGATATCCCGATAGCCATAGGGGCATCGATAACAGTAAGGCGGCGCCACGTGCTCGGTGCCCGGCAGCAGCGGGCCGACCGGCCCGGAACGGAAGAGTTGCTCGCCGCCGACGCTGCTGGCGCCGAAACCGGCGCCGTGAAAGGCGTCCCAGAAAGAGATGGTCTTGAACCGCCCGGTCACCGCGCGGGCCAGTTTCAGCGCCATCTCGATGGCGTCGGAGCCGCCGGTCGCGAACAGCATCTTGCCGAGGCCGTCGGGCACGATGCCGGCCAGCTTCGCCGCCAGGGCCACCGCCGGCGCGTCGGTGAAACGCCGGGGCGTGAAGGGGAGATCGTCGATCTGGCGCTTGATGGCCTCCACCAGGCGGGGATGGCCGTAGCCGATATGGTGGATGTTGTTGCCATGGAAATCCATGAAGCGCCGGCCGGTCATGTCCTCCAGCCAGATTCCCTCGGCCTTGCGGATCGCCGATATGCATGGGGTCGAGAGGGACTGGTGGAAGAAATAACGGCTGTCGGCGTCGACCAAGGCGCGGGCCGCGTCGTCGAGGTTGCGCGCCCTCCAATCCTCGCGCCGGCGCGACAGGTTGCCGTCGCCCTCGGAGTGGGACGTCGCCCGCGCGTCCGAATTATCCATCGTCCTTACCCGTTCTTGCATCGCAACCGTGCCAATTCAACGCCACCTTCGTTCCCATGACCGGCGTGCCTGGCCGATACGACAGGCGACAGCAGACGCCGCCGAGTGCCGTTTCCGCCTTTGGTGGTGCCGGTGATCGAACATCGCCGAACCCCCATTCCTGGCGGAAATCATTAGGTGCAATATAACGCTTCGATCACCAGAGGGGTCAAATTGGTAAATTTTGCCGGCCGATAAAATAAAATATTGCGGGCCTGGACTCTCGGTCAGCCCTGGACTCCGGCTCGGGGCAGGAGAAGAAGAGAAGCCCGGCGAAAGCGCAACCTTGAACGAGGATGCACATCCACAGGACTGTGATATTTGCCAGCGGTCTCATGGCTCACCTCCCCTCCGTAGGTAAGGGTTGAAAGGACCCTTGATCGTGTCGCCCACTTTGATAGAGGCTAGCGCACCACGGACTTACTCGGAATCGAAGTCCCCGGCTTCCTTTACAACCCCAGCCGTGCACGGGAGCAGTCACGTGCCGGTTCAATATCGCGGCCCCCGCCATTCACGGACGCCGCCGACGTCGAAGAACATGTTGGCGAGGATGCGGTCGGCGTGAGTCATTCGCCAAGAGAGCATTTTCTTGGTGTATTCGAGATGGATTTCGGCGTAGGCCGGATCGCCGGCGCGGTTGACGAGCTGGTCCGGGTCCTTTTTGAGGTCGAAGAGCAACGGTGGCAAGGCGGCGAAGTGCACGTATTTGTACTCGTCGTCGCGGATCGCGGCCAAGTGGCACTGATCGGGCTGGAGCCCGAGGCCGTTTTCACCGGAAAGCTCCGGCACGTGTCGCCAGTCGAACTCCCAGTGCGCCTCGGACCGCCAGTTGTCCGGCGTCTCGTCGCGGACGAAGGGAATGAGCGTCGCGCCGTCGCATTGCGCTGGCACCTCGCGGCCGAGCCAGTCGAGGATGGTCGGCATGACGTCGACGCTCTCCGTAAAAGACTCGACTACGCCGCCCCGTGCTTTGTTCGCCTTCTGGTCCGGGTCGCGGATAATGAGAGGTATATGAAAAGCCTCGTCGAAATATCCGCTTTTGCCCTGCAAATGGTGATCACCGAGGTGCTCGGCGTGGTCGGAGGTGAAGATGATGAGGGTGTGGTCGTATTGTCCGGAGCCCTTCAAATGTTCGATGATGCGTCCGATATGGTGGTCGACCTCGCTCATCAGCCCATAGTAGGTGGCCCGGGCCTGGAGGATGGTGAAGTCGTCGATGTCCGCTTCCCGGCCGTTGTGGTTGAGCAGATACCGTTTGCGCCGGTGGGTCTCGATCATCAGGGCGAGGAACGGGTGCTGGGCGGCCTCGTCCTCAGGGGACGCCGCGCGGCGTGGGGTGGGAACATCGCCCGGGTCGTACATGGCGTTATAAGGCTCGGGCGCCACCCAAGGCGGGTGCGGGCGCGTGAACGAAAGGTGTAGGAACCAGGGGTGCCCGCCGTTGACGGCGAGCCAGTTGAGCGTCTCGCCGGCGGTGAAGGCGGTGTCGCTCTCGTCGGCACCATAGGCCGGCGGCGAATAGGTGTATCCGCGCTTCTCGGCGCCCGGGTAGTTCGGGACCTGCTTGTAGGCGTCGTCCGGATTCGACCATCCCTCGTATCCCCGGCCGTTGAGCCAAGCCAGCCATGAGGCGGTGCGATTGACGATCTGCTTCAGCCCCGGAAGCACCCCTTCATAGGTCTCGAGCCGTGGGTCTCCCGGTTCCAGGGTCCTCGGGTCCAGGGCGGTGCTGGTGTACCCGAAAAGCACCGGATCGTAGCCCGCCTTGCGCGCCTCCAGCGCCACGTTGGTGAACCGGGCATCGAGCGGCGCGCCGTTATAGACGACCCGGTGATTGAACATGTAAAGCCCGGTCAGCAATGAGGTGCGCGCCGGGCTGCACGGCGACCCCTGGGTATAGTGCTGGCGAAACAAAACGCCATCGGCGGCGAGACGGTCGAGGTTCGGGGTCTTGACGCAAGCGTG
>JADFJG010000158.1 GCA_022566265.1 Pseudomonadota bacterium
GACAGCCAATCCATCGGACAACGGATCCGCCAGGGGCGCGCCGCCGCCGGCCTGACCCAGGAAGCCCTCGCCGGGAAGTGCGGCGTCAGCCGCGCCGCGGTGGCCCAGTGGGAAGGCGATATCACCCGCCCGAGCCTCGATCACCTGCAGCAGGCGGCCGAGACACTCGGTGTGTGGCTGTCGTGGCTGACCTCCGGCGATGACGCGCCGCCATCGCACCAGCCTCAATTCGCTCCGGCCCAGCCCGACCGGCGCCGGGTGCCGGTGATCGATTTCGTCCATGCCGGCAAATGGGACCAGGTCGCCGATCCCTACGAACCCGGCGGCGGCATGGACTTCATCGGCACGGATCTTGCGCTCGGACTCCGGGCCTTCGCCCTCGTCATCAGGGGCGAGAGCATGCTGCCCGAATTCCACGAGGGCGATAAGATCATCATCGATCCGGAGATCGCGCCCCAACCCGGCGATCTGGTCATCGCCAAGCTCGATGGCGACGACGAAGCGACCTTCAAGAAGTACCGTCCTCGCGGCGTCGACGGTGCCGGCGCGCCGGTCATCGAGCTCGTACCGCTGAACGATGACTGGCCGACCCTGATCATCACGGCGGACAAACCGGGACGCATCCTAGGCACCATGGTCGAACACCGGCGCTACCGGCGCCGCGCCTCATCGGCCTGAGATTGGGTGATATCCTAAAGCCCGGCGGTATTTTTTTGCCAAAGTTGATAAGTAATACTTTACAATATTGATAGTTTAACTTACAATGCGCGCCAATGTAGCCACAGGTGGCTGTGGATGGCGATATCGTGGCAGGGAGCAAGATGACAGGATACGACCAAGGAGCGAATGAGACCGGAACGCCGGCAACCCGCGCCCCGGAAACCCGCGCCCCGGAAACCCGCGCCAAGGACGACGGCAAGGGCGAAGATCCGGGCTATGCCGATTATGGCGCCTTGGAGCGCCGTTACGATGGCCCGATCCCCGCCGATGCCTTGGACCGGTTGCGCTTCGGCTCCGCCCTCATGGCCGAGATCGCCAGGGTTGAGGACTCCATCGCCTTCTTTCGCCAAGAGATCGTCAGGATGCGCCGCAGCGCCAAGCGCTGGTTCCAACGCGGCAACGTTGAGATGGCGCGCAACAACATAGCCGATTCCTGGCTTTACCTTCGCGAATGGCGGGCGCTTCGCCGGCATTTGAAAGAGTTGCGCGCGGAATCCAAGGCCCAGGACCAAGCGCGGGCGGAGCGGGCGCAGCTGCTCAACGCCAAGCGGGTCCTCGACCTCATCGGCGAGGCGGCGGACTGAAGCGCCCGCCCCCAAGGTCCGATCCAGCGGTTTTATGCCGAGGCTAACGCGCGGTGATCTCGATCTCCCGCGATTCGCCGCCGAACTCGGCGACGAGCTTGACGAGCGCGCCCGCGGCCTCATCCAGGCGTCCTTCATCGGTCGCGCTGAGGACGATGCGCACGCCCGGTTCGCGCCGGGTAAAGGAGGGATAGCTGCCGATCTCGACCTCGGGGAAGCGGGCCTGGATGTCGCCGAGCCCCTGGGCCAGCCGGCCTTCGGCAAGTGTCGTCCTGAAGGTACGGGACCGTAACGGCTCACCGCCGATGAGTTCATGCTTTATGCCCTCGAACATCGCCTGCATGATCGCCGGCACCCCGGCGAACACGAAGACGTTCTCGATCTTGAAACCAGGCGCCGCGCTGACCGGGTTGTCGATCAAGGTCCCGCCTTCGGGCACGTCGGCCATCCGCATGCGCGCTTCATTGATTTCCCCTGAACGATAGTGGCGCGTGAGCCGGGCAACGGCTTGCGGGTGGCGGAGCAGGGGAACACCGAAGGCCTTGGCGATGCACCGGGCGGTGATATCGTCGTGGGTCGGCCCGATGCCGCCGGTGGTGAACACGTAATCGTAAGTAGCCCTGCATTCATTGACGGTCCGGACGATGGCGTCCTCGTCATCCGGGATAATGCGCGTCTCCTTGAGCCGGACCCCGAGTTCGTTCAAGCGCTGGCCGAGATAGGGCAGGTTCGCGTCCCTGGTGCGTCCGGAGAGAACCTCATTGCCGATGACGATGAGGGCGGCGGTGACCTCGGACGCCGGAACGCCCGGGCGCCGGGGCTTCTTCCTGGCTTTCTTGGCGGCCGTTTTCCGTCGGGGCGTCTTGCCCACCGCGCTCTCCTCCCTAGTACTCACTTTCATAGAAGGGTGACACATCTGACGGCCTTGCGGGTTCTTCGGCCAGGAGCGTGGTCCGCCGTGATGGGAGCCCATCACAAGGGCCGCGCGACGAGAGCGTAAGGGCCCGCAAAGCCGCCCGAAGGGTCGCTTTTCGCCGCCTCCGGCGGGCGTCGGCGCCGCTTGACGACCCGTCCTCCGCGGCAGCGGCACCTTCCCGCCTTCCGGAGTTGTAGGGCAGACAGTCGCTGCCGCTGCGGAGGGTGGATGTCCAGACACTCGCCTCGGCGAAGCCTCCGGCGGAGCCAGGGTCGCCGGCGCGACGCTTCCACCCCGGTGGCCGCGAAAAGACGATCATATGTATCACCCTTCTATGAAAGTAAGTACTGGGATGGCCCATCGGCCAAGTGTGGCCGAGGGCCGGTGCTCCGGCGCTCGATGCGCCGCCGGACACGGGCACCTCAGCCTAACGAATGGGCGGCGCCGATCCAAACGGCGATGGCGTCAATATAGCTGGAAATGTGACGGGACGGGTCTGAGCGGAAGTTTTTTCACCAACCCGGCGCAAGGCCCGGACAGCCCTTCGGCCCTGGCGCCGGACACGCGACCACCTTGGCCAATGTCTCGGAAATCGCCCGGAAAAGGGAGGTTTGCCATGGCCGGGCGAGGAAGCTAATCTGGCCTTCATGAAGTTTTCCCAACGTCTAATTCCCGGCACCCTGGTCCGACGTTATAAACGGTTCTTGAGCGACATCGAGCTTGCCGACGGAGAGATCGTCACCGCGCACTGTCCCGATCCGGGCTCGATGATCGGGCTCGATGCGCCGGGATCCAGTGTCTGGGTATCCCGGGCCACCAAGCGCACGCGCAAACTGGCCTATAGCTGGGAGTTGATCCGCGTCGACGGCCATCTGGTGGGAATCAACACCTCCCTGCCCAACGCCCTGGTCGAAGAGGCCCTTCGCGCCGAGAGGATACCGGAGCTCGCGGGCTATCGTGCTATCCGGCGCGAGGTCCCTTATGGCCGCAACTCGCGCGTCGATTTCTTGCTTGAGGACGACGCAAGGGGAGAATGTTACCTTGAGGTCAAGAACGTCCATCTCAAGCGCGGCCAGACGGCGGAGTTCCCCGACTCGGTCACCAAGCGGGGGACCAAGCATCTTCATGAGCTCATGGATATGGTGGATCGGGGGGCGCGCGCGGTTATGATGTATGTGGTCCAGCGCGGTGACTGCGACAGCTTCACCATCGCCGCCGACATCGACCCGGTCTATGCCGAGGCTCTGGACCGCGCCATCGATTATGGCGTCGAGGCGATATGTTACCAATGCAGGGTCTCGCTCCACGCGATCGAACTGGAAAATCCCCTGCCGCTGGCCATCTAACAATGGCGGGAAGCAAGGATTAGATGAATAACCTGGATATCACGGACCAATGGCGTGCCGAGACAGGGGAAAGAAGGTCTCCCCATATCACGATTCACGACGCCGACGGCTTCGAGGGCATGCGCCGGGCGGGACGGCTGGGGGCGGAGACCCTCGATCTCATCACCCCCCATGTCAAGCCGGGGGTAACGACGGAGGAACTCGATCGGCTGTGCCACGACTTCATCGTGTCCCACGAAGCGATTCCGGCGCCGTTGGGTTACCGCGGCTTCCCCAAGTCGGTGTGCACGTCGGTCAATCATGTCGTCTGCCATGGAATCCCGGGGCGAAAACGGCTTTACAGCGGCGATATCATCAACATTGACGTCACCGTCATCGTCGATGGTTGGCATGGCGACACCTCGCGCATGTTCTTGGTCGGGAATGTCGGCGTGAAGGCTAAAAGGATCGTCGACATCACCTATGAGTCGATGATCAAGGGCATGGAAGTCGTCCGGCCGGGGGCAACCTTCGGCGACATTGGCCATGCCATACAGACCTATGCGGAGAGCGAGCACTGTACCGTCGTTCGGGACTTTTGCGGTCACGGCCTCGGGCGGGTCTTTCACGCCGCGCCGAACGTGCTGCATTTCGGCAAGCCTGGCCAGGGGCCGGAACTCAAGGAAGGCATGTTCTTCACCATCGAACCGATGATCAACGCCGGGCGTTACGAGGTGAAATTGCTCTCCGACGGTTGGACGGCGGTGACCAAGGACAGGTCGCTTTCGGCCCAGTTCGAGCACTCCATCGGCGTCACCAAGGACGGCTACGAGGTCTTTACATTCTCGCCGATGGGGTATCACCGCCCACCCTATGGG
>JADFJG010000007.1:0-22690 GCA_022566265.1 Pseudomonadota bacterium
AGCGCAGCCGGCGGTCGAGGATGTAGATGTTGGCCTTGAACCGGTGGTCGGGGGTTTCCGGCGGCGCATACCAGTCGGTGATGATGACGCCGCCGAAGGCGTCGGCCGAGCTCAGCGGCATGAAGGACAGGGTGTCGAGGGACGCGCGCCACAGATAGGCGTTGACGGCGATCGGCGAGGCCGTCGCCCTTTCCTTGTCCGGCCGGCCGAAGAGGAGCAGCCCGTCGACGCCAAAAAGCCCCTTGTCATCGTCGGGGAACTTCAGCTCCGCGTCGGACTTTTCCATGTTGACATTTTCCTCCAGCGTCAGCGGGCCGCACCCGGCCATGAACATGCCGGCCGCTACGACGAGGAGAGTCAAACGCGACCCTGGAAGCGTCCAGGATGTGATCGCCTTCACCATGGCCATGAGTATAGGCAAACGGGCGCCGGAAAACCAGTCTTTCCCGTATCCGCCCGGCGCGGAATTCGCCGCCGGGAGGGGCGCCATTGGAGGCCACGGCCCGCCGGCGTAGCGGGGGCCGTCGCCGGGGCGAAAAATGTCCGGCCCGGACGGCTCGAGACGAGTGGCCTTTACGCTTTATGGGCCGAAAATGGCCGGGGGCACGGCCTCGGGCGCCCGTTCCAGGCGCCGGGCCTCGGTGAGGGAAGGCGTGGGCGGGGTGGCGTCGGGTCCATTTGGCCCTCGTCTGGCTTGCCGTCGCCAGGACGAGGCGGCCGGCAAGGGCAAAAAAAAGGGGCGGCGGCCCGATGCCGCCGCCCCCGATAGCTGGGTTTTAAGTGTCTACCACTTGACCTGCGCGCCAATCAGGAAACCAACGCCTTCGTTATCGGTCCCGCCAGTGTCCGCGGAATCCTGGTCGAGCCAGAATATATCGGTGAACACCCTGGCGCCGCCGCCGAGCACATAGGTGGCGCCGAGAACGAAAGTATCACTCTCGTCGTCCTTGCCGGCACCAGAGCCGGTGGTATCGCCCACTTCGGAGTGGAGATAGCTGAAGCCGAGATGGACCGGGCCCTGGGAATAGCCGATGCCAGCGCTCCAGGAGGTCGCATCGTCGTCGCCGACGGTGCTCTTGGCCTCGCCGCTGTCGCCGTTATCGACGTAGCCGCCGGCGACCTGCCAACCGCCGTAGGCGACATGGGCGCCGATGCCCCAGGTAAACAGGTCCTCGGTGGTTTCGTCCTCCTGGTCGCCGAGATGGATGGCGCCGGAGACCAGGACTTTGACTTTGCCGAATTTCTTCTTGAAATCAACCCCGATTCCCCAGGTGTTTAAGGAGTTACCGCCGCCGGCGGGGTCGGTGCTGGTGGCCTGGCCGTGGGAGCCGGTGTCGGGGGTGAAACTGACGGCGGCGCTGAGGCCGCCGACGCGCGGGGTGAAGTAGCTGATCTTGGTGGCATCGCCACTGTCCAGGTTATCGTCCGGTTCATCGAACAGCCGGCCATTGGCCGGGCGGGCGTCGATGAAGTCCTGCCAGTTGCCGTCGATGCCGCCGTCGCCGGCCTTGGAAACGGCCTTGTCGCCGCCGACCAGATAGCCATCCTCGACGCCGTCCTGGTTGCCGAGTTCGATCTTGCCCCAGCTGCCGGAGAACCTGATCCAGGTCTCATCGATCGCCGATTCTGTAGGAGAGTCGCTGGCGGCGACGTTGGTGTCGGCTTCGATCTGGACCTCGGCCTTCCACTTCATGCCGGCGTCGGTCTTGCCGCTGGCGCTGATGGCGATTTCCGAGTTGGTTCTGAAGGCAAAGCCCGAGTTCGGACCCGCCGAGCCTGGGCCGGCCGCGCCGCCGAAAGCCTCCAGGTCCTGGGTCGATCCACCGGCGGTGAATTCGATGTTGCCTTTGACCTTCCCCTTTGGCTTGGCGGCGTATGCGCCCCCGGCCATCAATAGTGACGCCCCCACCAGCGCCGTCGTGCCTAGGAGTAATTTGTTCATAGTGTTAAACCTCCAATGAAAGCCCTGAAAGACTTCGCGTTGTTAACCCCGGACTGCCTCCCCTGCGCACAACCCGGTCCTCCCCCCAGCCATCCAGCCGAAGTCAGACGGCCCATAAAATCCCGCCGGTGGCTGCAATGCAACATTTTACGCCATGGCCAAGCCCAATTATTTCGTGTTTGTGACATTGTTGCCACAGTGCCTGGCCGCCACGATTTGGTCTTGACGCGGTTTCCCGGTCCGGTCCATGGGTCCGCCGCCGGAGGAAACGCCGCCAAGGGGATCGAAGTCGCCGGACCCAAACGCCGTGGCGCGGGCCTCAGTTGTCCTCGCGGTGGAAGATGGGGTATCGGATAAGGACGCATCGCACTTTCGTCGCCGTCACCGCCTCGACGCCGTGAAACGACGTGTGCTCGGACGCACCGCGTGGGCCAACCCAAGCCGCTAAACGGGCATGAATGGCCACGCTTTCCATCAATTCTCGATCGTGCTACGGTCTTCGGCGGATGGGAGGAGTCATCCGGGAAATCTCGGATGATGCGAAGTGACCCTAACCAGAGCGTGGTTCCGCCCAGTTGAGTCTCGGAATTTGGGTGAAGGTTGCGATGTCGGACGCTGGTGAAATAGAGGTTGCCTGGATCGGTCCCCAGCGGGTTCCGGTGTGGCCAGAAAGCCTAGAGCTCTTCAGATTCGACAAGGACGTATTTTTCACCATCAATTCTGATCTTGTCGAACTGCAGCAACCTCTTATCGATGCCATTCTGGAAGCGGAATCCAAAAAACTAGACCCTGAAGATCGGCAAAGCCCGGGACAGGGGGGCAACAAAGTGCGAGATTTGCACAGTCTTGGTGTCCCCTTTTTCGATCTGCTGAATGAACGGGCAAGGCGTCTCTTTATGCATGTAACCGGCAATAAGACCGCGGTGGTCGATGATTGCTGGGCAAATGTGTATCGCGATGGATATTACGCCATGCCCCACAGTCACAAACGTTCTATCGCGTCGATCGTCTTTGCCCTGGATAACGGATATGAAGATGACGCGAAAGATGATGTTCTCAACGGCGTGCTATCGTTCGCCGACCCGCGCATGCCGCGCTGCTGTCCAGGCAAGCCAGGGTATGTTTCGGCTCACGTCATTGTCAGGCGCGAGCCGCCCGGACGCATGATTATCTTTCCGTCTCATTATACACATCTAGTTACCCCTTATCACGGCAGACGGCCGCGCATTTCCATTGCCTGGAACCTCAATCCACATAAGGTGGCCGGCGAGGTCGTTCACGATGGGCGCCTTTAACCGGGATACCCCGGATGGTGCCTCGCGGTTGCCGACGATGACGGCACAAGGGGCATCCGACCGTGTCACCGGCCGCCGTGACCGTTTCGCACAGTGAGGGCACACTCCGACCCGTGCAGCACACCCTTGCCGTGATCGATGTTCGACGGGCGCTTGGCGGGCTTCCCCTGCGCGGTGGCCGACGGTCTCGATGCCGAGCCCAAGCAACGGATCCGTCGCCTCAGACAAACTCGACGGCATCGCCGTTGGCCATGGCTTGGTCACAGATGCTCTGGAAAGACGGTCTGGGCGGTAATTCCCGGCGGTAGTGGTACAGTATCGAGGAGGTTAGCAGAACCTGGTCCTGCTTGGCGGTTCCCCGGGCGGCGCCGGCGAACAGGCCATCGGTCCAGGGCGTCTCGCGCGATGCCGCCCAGGCGTAGAGTTCCGCATCCAACGCGTCCATGCGCCGGGCCGCCTCCGCGACTTTCATTTCAAGCTCTCCGCCGATTCGGGCCGTCGTCACCTGACCGTCGGTGTAGGCAAGGTCCGGCCATCCGTATAGTCCGATGAGGGCCTTCAACACCTCGTCGAACCGCTCGGTGACGCCGACGATGCCGTAGTGGGACTCGAGGTTCGAAAGCGCGGTCTCAAGGGTCGCGGGCGTGCATTTCGCGCCCGCGTCCCGCAGTCCCGCGAGCTGGCGCGTTTGCGGGTTGTCTATAAGCAGGCCGTCGCGCAACAGATCCTCGATCGCCGTCGCCGCCGGCCAGCCGCCACGCTCGACGCCGTAACGGAAGTGCGACACCAGGCGGGAGACGGGTTCGCGCAGGACGGTTATGTAAAAGCATTTGCCTTCGATGCGTTCGTGCACGCCGAAGGGGAGGTGGCCGGTAAGGAACTGGGCCCGGGACAACGCCTCGTTGGAAAGACCGCGGAGTTCAGCCAAGGTATCGGGCTTGCCGGGCCCGAGGAACTGCCCATAGAGCGTCCCCATCACCCGAAGCCACTTCAGGCCGTCGTCCTCGGCGATGTCTTTCAGGATACTGTCGAGAGTGCTGCCGGCCGCCTTGGGGATGTGGGTAAAGACGACGGTGTGATCCGCGAGCCACACGATCGGCATAAGCTCGGCATAAGGGCTGACGTACTTGATGGTGATTTTGGAATCGCGGCGGGACCCCGCGGGAGTCGGATCGACGGACATCTCTTCCCCTCGCGCCTCTGGGCGCCCTTGCCGACGCCAGGGTGACATCAAGCGGCCCGGTGAATGTTGTACGACAAGAGCCTCCGGTCCGTTCCCAAATCCTCGATGCGCTCGACGCCGTGGAATGACCTGTCGGTCTTGGGAAACAACAAGAGACGGTTGGGGACGAAATCCACCGTGCGGATTCGGTGAAAAAGATGGAACGGATGGTGCCGCCCATCGTCGCTGCGGAAGTTCGCGACAATGGGGCGGTAAAACGAGGTTCCACGATGTTTCAACCGGCTGTCGGTCGGCAGGTAAAACAGGAGAGTTACGAGACGGGACGGCGCGTCGGTGTGCGGGCCGATGGCGTACCCGATCCTATCGCTGATCAGGCGCGAGTCGCCGATAGCGTCGGTTGGTATTTCTTGGGGAAAGAATCGGCTGGCGATGTCATCGTGAAACTTGTCGAGGATCGACCGGTTTAACCGGAAGTCCAGTAGCATATGCAAAACCTGCCGCCAAAATTCACGCCGGGCGTCATCGAGCCGGGCAAGATGCTCGGGCCCGAACTCGAAAACCATGCGCTCCTTGTAGGCGCCGGAAGTCACGCGGCCGGTGTTGGCCTGGGAGCCAAAAAGATCGAGAGCCGGCCAGTGTTCGAGCAGGGAGTCGTAAAATTCGTCCGGAAAAATATTATCGATGATGCAATGCGGGAACGGATCCCGCTCGATCGGCGCGGCGGTGATCCGTTGGATTAAGGTCGTATCGACGTCTGAAAACATCGTCCCCGAGTCCGGTAACTTCATACCCGCAATGGAACTCTGATCGTCCGCGAAAGATTAGCACGATCTTGCCAGTGCCGAGAGTCCGGGGATGACACCGCGATCACGAGACACCGGGGAAATCGGCCGCCAAGTCACGGGATAACCTTTCGAACGCCGCCCCCCAGTCGCCGTCCACCCTCTGGCGATAGACCGCGCAACCCGGAAACCACGGCGATTCATCGCCGCTCGCCATCCACCGGTAGGCCGGCGGGTGGGGGATGAGCACCCGGCTGGGACGCCCGGTGCCGGCGCGCAGATGCACGTTGGTGTTGGAAACGCCGATATAATCGTCGATCAGCGAAAGGGCGGCCAGCATGTCTTCCAAATCATCGTTAAGCGCGGTGAGGTCGTGTAGCTCGCGCCCGAGGGCCTGTGAAAGCGCGTCGATCTCGCCGGCTTCGGGGTTGCGCTGCAAGGCGACGAACGTGCCCTTCACCGCGCCGAGGGCTTTCGCCAGGCGCCGGCGCGGTACCTCGCGGAAAGTTTCGCCCGGCCGCCCCGAACCCGCCCGCCAGGTCAGCCCGATACGGGGCGCCGGCCCGAGGCCCTCGAGGCGCGCCGCCATCGCGTTCTTGCGCTCATGATCCACGCTTAGGGGATAGGGCGGGGCGATGTCGGCCGCCGATTTCATGCCGAGGAGATAGGGCAGATCGGCGACCGAGGCGGTGATATCCATCCCCTCCGCCTCCCGGGCCTCGCCGATCACCCGGTCTATGAAGCCGACGCGCCGGATGATCGGGGCGATCTTGGCGTCGCCGACATAGGTGATTTCGGCGCCCCGCCTTTTCACTTCCGGGGCGAAGCGGAGGAAGAAGATTTCGTCGCCCAATCCCTGTTCCTTCAACAGCAAGATCCGCTGGCCGCTCAAATCATCGGGCAGCGGCTCCTGCCATAGTTTCCGGCGAAGACTTCGCACCGAGCGGCGCGCCCGATAAAAATCCCAGGCGCGGCCGAAGTCGCCGATCAGAAGCCACAACAGGGCGAGGTTGGTCTTCGCCGGCAGATAATCGGGATCGATGCGAAGGGCGCGCTCGAGACTCGTTTGCGCCTCCCCGTAGCGCGCCATGTCGCGCAGCAGGACACCGAGATTGCCGTGGACCATGGCCGAGTTCGCATTCAACTCGACCGCCCGGCGTAGGCTCTCCTCGGCTTCCTCCAATCGCCCGAGGGCCCTCAATGCGGTGCCGAGGTTGCTGTGGACCCCGGCGATATCGGGGCTGAGCCCGATCGCGCGCCGAAACGCGGCCGCGGCGCCCTCGAAATCGCCTTTCTGCTTCAAGGCGTCGCCCAGATTGTTGTGGATCGTGGCGGCGCCGGCATCGAGCTCGATGGCGGATCGGAAGACGGCGATGGCCTCGTCCGCCTTGCCTTGGCGTAACAGCACGGCGCCCAAATTATCGTGGAACTCAGGCGTCAGGGGAGAGAACCGAATGGCCTTGCGCACCAGTTCCTCGGCGGCGGCGATCTGGCCCCGGCCAAGCGCGATGCCGCCGAGAAGATGAAGGGCGCCGGCGTCCTCGGCATCGGCGGTCAGGACCTTGCGCAAGACGATTTCGGCCTCGGCCACCTTGCCGGCGCCAAGCAACCGGTAAGCGGCCTGGTAGTCATCCGCGCCGCCCGTTCCCGCCATGTCCCTCAGCCTCCCCCGCCATGGGCGCGGCCGATATCCTTCCTAAGTGCCTCGAACGCGGCGTCCCAGTCGCCGTCCACCCGCTGGCGGTAGACCGCGCAGCCGGGGAACCATGGCGTGACATCGCCCTCGGCCATCCACCGGTATTCCGGCGGGTGGGGAACGAGAACGCGGCTCGTCCCCCCGGCGCCGGCGCGCAGATGCACGTTGGTGTTGGAAACCGTCACATAATCGTCGAGCAGCGCCAGCAGCGCCAGCATGTCCTCCAAATCATCGTTGAGCGCCGTCAGGTCATGGACCTGGTGGCCGAGTCCTTGTGAAAGCGCTTCGATCTCGCCCGCTTCGGGGTTGCGCTGCAGCACAATGATGGTGCCGCCGGCGTGCTTCAGCGCGCCGCCAACGCCGGAGAGGGGGGCCTCCTTGAACAGGCTTCCCGGCTTGTCCCTGGTGCCCGCCCGCCAGGTGACGCCGATCGTGGGCGGCGGACCGAAGCCCGCGAGTGTTGCGCGCATCGCGTCCGTGCGCCCCGGCTCCGGCGTCAGCGCCACCGGCGGCGGGATGTCGGCGAGGGACTCCATGCCGAGGGCGAGCGGCAAGTCCCCGGCGGAAAGGGTGAAATCCACCCCTTGGGGCTCATCGCCCTCGCCGATGATTTCGTCGATGAAGGGAAGGCGGGCCATGATCGAGGCGATCTTGGGGCCGGGATCGTGACAGATCCAGGCGCCGCGTTGCTTCACCAATGGCGCGAAGCGGAGGAAGAAGATGTCATCCCCCAGCCCCTGGTCGGTACGAAGCATCACCCGCTTGCCGTCAAGCCCGTCGGGCAGGGGAACTTGCCAAAGTGCTTGGCGGCGGTGGCGCACGGAGGGACGCAGCGCGTAATGTCGCCACGCCCGGGCGAAATCGCCGAGCGTCAGCAGCAAATAGGAGAGATTGGCGTTCGCCGCCACGTGGTCCGGATCGATCTTAAGCGCCCGGTTCAGGCTTTCCTCGGCCTCCCCATAGCGTCCCAGATCCTTCTGCAACGCGCCCAAATTGCTGTAGGCCATGGCGAAGTCCGGCTCGGCCTCGATCGCGCGCAGCAAACATTCCTCGGCCTCGTCGAGTTTTCGTTCGAGGTGGAACACGTTGCCGAGATTGGCCAGGGCGTCGGCGAAATCGGGCTTGATCATCAGCGCCCGGCGGAAACACGCCACCGCTTCATCGGCGCGGCCGAGCGCGTGCAAAGTGTTGCCGAGATTGCTGAGCGCGCCTGGATGCCCGGGCTCGATCCCAAGCGCCCGGCGATAGCTCGCCTCCGCGTCTTCCAGCCGACCCAGCCGGTGCAGCACATTGCCGAGGTTGTTGTGGGTCTCGGTGGCGCGGGGGTCGAGGATGAGCGCCCGGCGGTAGGCCTTGGCCGCCTCGTCATCTCGTCCCGAAGCCTCCAATGCGTTGCCGAGGTTGCCATGAGCGGGCGCGAAATCGGGCGCCAGATCGACCGCCTTCTCGAGATGATCGATGGCTTCCGGTATCTCGCCCCGGCGCAGAAGCGCGGCGCCGAGGTTGCTTTGCGCGGTGGCGAAGCCGGGCTTGGCTTCGATGGCGCGGGTGAAGAACGCTACCGCATCGGCGCCATCGTCCCGCCCGGCGGCGATGACGCCCAGGAGATGAAGGGCGCCGGCGTCGTCGGGATCGGAAGTCACGATCCTTCGCAATATGGCCTCGGCCTCGGCCATCCTGCCGGCGCGCACATGGGCGGAGGCGGTATCGAATTCGGTCCCGGCGCTCATCCGCGGTGCGATTCACTGTAGCCCCGGCCGCCAAGGGCGCGGCCAAGGTCCTCGATTAGCGCCCGGAACGCGGTCCCCCAGTCCCCGTCCACCCCCTGGCGGTAGACCTTCGACCCTGGAAACCACGGCGACTCGTCGCCCTCGGCCATCCAGCGATATTCCGCCGGATTGGGAACGAGAACGCGGCACGTCCCCCCGGCGCCGGCGCGCAGGTGCACGTTGGTGTTGGAAACGGTGACATACTCGTCAAGCAGCGCCAGCAACGCCAGCATGTCCTCCAAATCATCGTTAAGCGCCGTCAGATCATACGCCTCCCTGCCGAGACCGTGGCCGAGCTCATCGATCTCGCCGGCTTCCGGGTTGCGCTGCAGGACGAGGACGGTTCCCTCGATAGCGCCGAGCGCCTTGGCGATTTCACCAAGGGGCGCCAGTTTGAAGAAGGCGCCCGGCTCGTTCCTGTTACCCGCCCGCCAGGTCACGCCGATATAGGGCGGTGGGCCGAAGCTTGCGAGCCGGCCGCGCATCGCCTCCGTGCGCCCCGGCGCCGGCTCTAGCGCGACCGGCGGAGGGATGTCGGCGGCCGATCTCGCTTCGAGAAGGTACGGCAAATCGCCGACCAGGATCGGCATCGCGTCCTCTCCGGCGTCGGCGCCCTCATCGATCAGCGCGTCGATGCAAGGGAGACGTTCGACGATGGAAGCGATGCCAACGCCGGCCTGGTAGACGATCCTTGCGCCGCGCCCGGCGAGCTCGGGCGCGAAGCGCAGGAAGAAGATTTCATCGCCCAGCCCCTGGTCTCTTCGCAGGTGTATTTGCCGGCCGGTCAGGTCCCGGGGCAAGGTTTGGCGGTGGCGATTCGCCGCCTGGGTCCGGGCCGAGGGCCGGAACAGATAAGCTTCCCAACCGTCTTCGAACCTTCCCTGCGCGAGCAGCAAAATGGCGCGGTGAAAACGGGCGCGGTCGAAATCGGGTTTGAGTTCCAGGGCCTTGTCATGGCAGGCCAGGGCGTCGTCCAGCCTGCCGAGGCTCCTGTAGACCGTGCCCAGATTGCCGTGGACCTCGGCGAGATTTGGGTCGAGTTCGAGGGCGCGCCCGAGGCAGGCGGCGGCGCCCTCGAATTCGCCTTTCTCCTTGAGGGCGTTGCCGAGGTTGTTGTGGGCCATGGCGAGAGCTGGGTCGAGCTCGATCGCCTTTTCGAACCGGGTGATGGCTTCGTCGACCTTGCCCTCGCG
The DNA here is from genome assembly GCA_022566265.1 of Pseudomonadota bacterium. Taxonomy (GTDB): domain Bacteria; phylum Pseudomonadota; class Alphaproteobacteria; order SMXQ01; family SMXQ01; genus JACZQV01. The sequence goes on from JADFJG010000007.1 coordinate 9,861, forward strand.
CACCAGCAGGGCGCCGAGATTGCTGTAGGCGAGGGTATCGCCCGGCGCCGCTTCGATCGCCCGGGCGAAGGCCTTGGCCGCGTCATCGAGGCGTGCGCATTTCAACAGGGCGTTGCCGAGGTTGTTGTGGGCATCCGCCATATCGGGCGCCAGTGCGATCGCCTTCTCGATGTGATCGATGGCGCGCTCGGTCTCGCCCTGGCGCAGAAGCACGGCGCCGAGGTTGCTATGCGCCTTGGCGAAGTCGGGTCTCGACGCCAGCGCCCGGCCGAACAATTCTATCGCCGAGGACACCTCGCCCCGCTTTGCCGCGATGGCGCCGAGAAGATGCAGGGCATCGGCGTGGTCCGGTGTGGTCGCGAGGATTTCCCGGCAAAGCGCCTCGGCGTGCGGGAGCCTGCCGGCGAGCGCATGGCTATAGGCGGCCTGGTAATCGGCGCCGCCGCTTGCCTGCTTCGCCATCGCCCTCAACCCCCGCCATCGAGGGCGCGATGAAGGTCCTTGGCAAGGGCCCCGAACGCCGCCCCCCAGTCGCCGTCCCTTCCCTGGCGGTAGACGGCGGAACCCGGAAACCATGGCGATTCGTCGCCCATGGCCATCCAGCGCCACTCCGGCGGATCGGGCACGAGAACCCGGCTGGCGCGCCCGGCGCCGGCGCGCAAGTGCACGTTGGTGTTGGAAACCGTGACATATTCGTCAAGCAACGCCAGCAGCGCCAGCATGTCCTCCAAATCATCGTTAAGCGCCGTCAGGTCATGGGCCTTGCGGCCGAGGCCCCGTGAAAGCGCGTCGATCTCGCCCGGACCGGGATGGCGCTGGAGGACGAGGACGGTCGCGTTCGCCGGACGGAGCGCCTCGGCGATGTCACCAAGTGGCGCCAGCTTGAAGACGGCGTCGGCCTTGTTGGGGATGCCCGCCCGCCAGGTCACGCCGATAGTGGGCGCGGGTCCGAGGCTCGCGAGCTTTCCGCGCATCGCGTCCGTGTGTCCAGGCTCGGGCGCCAACGTCAGGGGTGGGGGGATATCGGCGGCCGATATCATGCCGAGCGCCAGCGGCAAGTCGGCGACGGAGAGGGTGAAATCCACGCCTTGGGGCTCTTCGCCCTCGCCGATGATTTCGTCGATGAAGGGAAGGCGGGCCGCGATCGAGGCGATCTTGGGGCCGGGATCGTGACAGATCCAGGCGCCGCGCTCCTTCAGCGCCGGCGCGAAACGCAGGAAGAATATGTCGTCCCCCAATCCCTGGTCGGTGCGAAGGAAGATCCGCTTGCCGCCAAGCCCGTCGGGCAGGGGTTCTTGCCACAGTTCTTGCGGGACCTCCCGCACTGAAGCGCGCGCCGCGTAAAACCCCCAGGCGCGGGCGAAATCGCCCTGGACCAGCAAGGTAAAGGCGAAATTGTTCTTCGCCAGCGCGTAGCCGGGATCGATCTCGAGTGCCCGGGTGAGGCTCTCCTCGGCCTCCTCGAAGCGCCCGAGGTCCTTGAGCAAAATGCCCAAATTGCTGTAGGCCATGGCGTAGCCGGGATCGATCTCGAGCGCCCGGCGCATCGCCTCCTCGGCCTCGGCGAGCTTGCCTTGGATGTGAAGCACGTTGCCGAGATTGACCAGGGCGTCGGCGGAATCGGGCATGATCATGAGCGCCTGGCGCAACGCCGAGCTCGCCTCGTCCATGCGGTCCACGGCCACCAGCGCCGCGCCGAGGTTGCTCCACGCGCTCGGATATTCGGCGTCGATCTCCAACGCCCGGCGGTAACACGCCACGGCCTCGGTCAACCTGTTCTGGGCGCGGAGCGCGTTGCCAAGGTTGTTGTGCGCTTTCGCCGCGCCGGGATCGAGCGCCAAGCCCCGGCGATAGACCGCGACCGCTTCGTCCACGTCGCCCGCCGCCTGAAGCGCGTTGCCGAGATTGGTGTAATAGTGGGCCTCCCCGCCATCGACGGCGATCGCCCGGCGGATGAGCCGGACGGCCTCGGCGGCGTCGCCGCCATCGAGCACCGCCACGCCCAACAGGTTGAGCGCGTCCGCCTGCTCGGGATCGGATCGCAGCACCCGGCGGTACAACTCCTTGGCCTCGCCGAGCCGCCCCGCCCGATGGTGCGCCAGCGCCGTTCGCAACGCGCCCTCGACGTCGAGGGACCCCGGCGGAGGACCGTTGGCGTTGTTCGTGCCGTTCATAATTATCGGCTCCAGCCAAGGATGGGGGTCTCGCACCCAAAGAGACCGGCGTGAAACAGGCTGCCAGCGTTAAGTAGGTTGAAAGTCTAAAGCGAACGGCTGGGCGCAACAAGCCCGGCCCCGAGGGGGCTCAGAGCGCGGCGATGACCTTCATCGAGGCCAGATCGCGTAACAATTGGGCCCTTTCGGACTCCGGCGTCTCGGGGAATGCGGCGTCGAATTCGGCGCGGGTGAATCGATCGCGTCCGATCACCCAGGCGACCGACCTGTCCTGGCCGGGGGGGATCGGAACCGTGCCCCCGGACCCCTCGAGCGCGAAGCCATTTCCTTCCTCCGCCACCTTGATTCCCTTGGCGGTGACACGGTAGCCGACGGCGGCCGCCTCGCCGGGCAGTTCGTAGCCGCCGCGGGCATATTTGTAGCGGCGCTGGTATTCCTTGAACTTCTCGATCATCTCGGGCTCGCCGCCGATCTCGCCAAGGCGGCGGGCAAGCTTGGCCAGGTGTTCATCGTATGCCGCCTCGCCGCCGGGGCCGGACAGTCTGGGCATGTTGGCGCGTACCAGGGGGTCGTGGACGGCGCGTTCGAACAGCGCCGTCAGGAAATCGAGTCCGATCACGGCGGTGGCGCCGAAGGCGACGTGAATGGTGCCTTCGGTGAGGGCGATGGCGTCGTGATAGACCCCTCGCGGGATGTAGAGGAGATCGCCGGGGCGCAGGGTGATTTCGGTCTCGATCTCGCCCCTGGCCTTGTCGTGATAGGGCTGACCCAGGGTCTTGAAGGCGGGATGGGCCACCGGGTTCTCCAACCGGCCCTGGTAAATGCGCCAGGTCTTCTCGCCCTCGATGTGAATGGCGTAGACGTCATGGGTATCGAAGTGGGTATCGAAGGCCTGGTGCTTCTGCCAGGAACAGTAGAGATTGGCCTGCACCTTGGCTTCCAGCGCCGCCTCCATGGAATTCGCCGCCGCCGCCAGGCCGGGATTGAGGGAATCGATGTCGTTGGCGACGACGCTGGCGCCGCGGCGGATCAGCTCGGTCACCCGCGCCGGGTCGGGCTGCAATACCTCGGCGCCGGTGCCCCGGTCGGTCCCGGGCCGGCAATATTCGCGTGGCGGCACGGTTTCGCGGTCGAGAACCAGTTGCAGCGAGGCGCCACTCCAGATTCCGGTCATGTTGAGGATGTCGTTGAGCCGGGCCCACGACATGACCGAGGCGAACTTGTCCGCCGTGCCCGGGACATGGAGCGCCTTCTTGCCGTGATAGACGGCGAAGAACTCCTCCGGCGTAACCGGGGCGAGGATGTCGGCGAAGCTGGTTATTTCCTGTGCCATGGTTCTGAAACTACCGGTCCCGGGCGCGCTGGGGCACGCTCACTGGTTAACCCGTGATCGGCTTGCGGTCAACCACCCCGGCGCCCCCCGTCGCCGGCAAGCCCCGCGATTCCGGCGATGCCGGCGGCGCCGCTGGCCGCAAGACGCCGTGCATTGGCCGCCGTCACGCCGCCAAGCGCATAGACCGGCACCGGGCTCTCGCGGACCCAGGCGCTGAACCGCAACGGACCGAGCGGCCGGACGCCGGGATGGCTGGCGGTGGCGAACACCGGGGCAAGAAGCACGGCGTCGGCGCCGAGCCGCCGGGCGCGGTGCAGGGCGATAAGGGAATGGGCGGCGACGGTAATCAGCCAGTCCGGCCTCGATCCACGCCGTCCCCAGCGGTGGCACGCCAGGCGCCGGGCGAGATATTCCGGCAGATGCAGCCCCTGGGCGCCGACCTCGATGGCGAGGCGGGCGTCGCCGGCGATCAGCAGCTTCAACCCCCGCCGCCGGCAAATCCCGGCGAGCGCCGTGGCGATCGCGCGCCGGTCGTTGGCGCGGTAATGACGGAAGATGACGGCGCTGCCCCGCGGCAAGGCGCCGACGGCCGCTTCCGGATCGGCGAGACGCACCTCATCGGTCATCAGGATCAACGGCGGCAAGTCCCGCCGCCGGCGTTGGCCGGACTCGCCGCCCGTTGGTGAACGCCGGCGCAGTAATTTGAGGTGGATCGCCTGCTCTGCTAAGGTCATGGGTGAAGCCGCGATGTGGCGGTCTCCAAGACTGAAATTGCGGATCGCACAGTGCCATGGCGGACGAAATGCCGCAAATCCGAGATTGTTCCGATATCGCAACGAATCTGGCGACGGTGCGGGCGCTGATCGCGGCGGCGGCCGAGGCCAAGGGACGGCGCGGCGATTCGGTAACGCTGATCGCCGTCTCCAAGGCGCAACCGGTGGCCAAGATCGACGCCGCGCTTGGCGCCGGGCACAAGGTGTTCGGCGAGAACCGGGTGCAGGAAGCCAAGGCCAAGTGGCCCGAGATCAAGGCCCGGCATGGGGATGTCGAGCTTCATCTCATCGGTCCCTTGCAGACCAACAAGGTGCGCGACGCGATGGCGCTTTTCGACGTCATCGAGACCGTCGACCGGGCGAAACTGGCGCGCGCGCTGGCGGCGGAGATGGCGCGGTCGGGTCGGCGCGTGCCCTGCTACATACAGGTGAACACCGGCGAGGAAGCCCAGAAATCGGGCATCGGGCCCGAAGAGGCCGACGATTTCATCGCGCTCTGCCGGCAAGAGATCAAGCTTCCCGTCGCCGGGCTGATGTGTATACCGCCGATCGACGAGGAACCGGCGCTGCATTTCGCCCTGTTGCGCGAGATCGCCCGGCGCAACCGGATCGATATCCTCAGCATGGGGATGAGCGTCGATTTCGAGACCGCGATACGCTTCGGCGCCACCCATGTCCGCGTCGGCCGGGCGGTGTTCGGCGCCCGCGAGACCGGCGCCGCCACGGCGGCGGTGGGCTAACCCGCCCTGTCCCCGTCGCCGGCGCTCGTGATGCAAAGCCGGTCGTTTCCCGTGCAATCGCCGAGCAGGCGCAAAAGATCGCCAAGCGCCAGCGCCACGCAGCCCTCGGTCGGCCCATAGCCGGGCCTGGCGACGTGAAGGAATATGGCGCTGCCCTTCCCCGGCTGGGGCGGCTGATCATTGTGGCCGAGAACGACGATGACGTCGTAAATGCCGTCGTCGCGCCACAGCCGTTCGGCGCTGGCGTCGAACGGCAAGCGAACGAGGCAATTGTATTCGCCGCTCCGGGGATCGTCGCACCAGCCGCTATCGCGCCCGATCTGGGCGCGCGGCAAGGCGGTATCGGGCGCCTCCAAGCGGTCGGTGCGATAAAGCACCCGGCGGAGCGCGAAACATCCAATGGGCGTGGCGCCATCGCCTTCGCGTTTTTCCACGCTGAGCCCGCTCCGCCCGACGGCGCAGGGGACGGCCTGGTTATTCCACGCCAGCGTCCAAGCCGTCGCGGCGTCTGGCCTTGACGACGTATCGCCCGGCGCGCTCTTTGCCACCTGGATATCCATCGCCCGGTTATAGCGCCGCCCAAACCCATCGCCAATCGGCTATTACATGCTCCACTCACGTGGAATCGCGCCGGCCCTTTCCCGGCAGGACCGGGTGATTTAATCTCTGGATCGAATGACAATGCCGGCGCCTCGCCGGTGGCCGGGAGGCGCGACATCGAGATGCCATCCGTTTCGCCCGAACAAATGTCCGAGATCATCGGGGTGCCCCCGCCGGCGCTCGAGCTCATGCCCCGGGTCTTTCCCTTCCCTTCCCTCGGCTACAGGGTTCTGCGCGGGCCGAAGCGCGACCGGGTGGTGCGAAACGTGCTCGATCTGATCGCCGAGGGGAAACTACGGGCCGCCGGGGCGAATGACCCGGCCAATTGGCTGCGCGGTTGGGGGCGCATCCGCGACATCGTCAGGGACCAGGGCGTGTCGTTGGAGACCCTCTCGCCGCAGTACCACAAGCCGCTGCCGGCCTGCCGGCTGGGGGGGGATTATGTCGAGAGCGACGACCCCCAATTCGAATTCAAACTCAGCGTGACCGTGAGAAAGGCGCTCCTTGGCCATTTCCTCAAGGATCATGGAAAGATCGTCGAGTTCGGCTGCGGCACCGGCCTCAACCTCTTCATCCTCGCCCAGCTGTTTCCCGACAAGGAACTCATCGGCTGCGATTGGGTGGCGCCGTCGCTCGAGATGCTGCGCGAGATCGCCGCCAGTCTCGACCGTCCGATCCGGGGATGCATGTTCAACATGCTCGATCTCTCGGGCGGCGATGACGTTCCGCTGGCGCCCGACACCGCCGTCGTCACGGCGCTGGCGATGGAGCAGTTGGGGAAGGATTTCCAGCCGTTCCTACGCTTTCTGCTGGAGAAGAAACCGGCGTTTTGCCTCCATATCGAGCCGCTGGTCGAACTTTACGATGCCGATGACGCGGCGGATGCCACCGCCATCCGGTATCACCGGCACCGCAACTACCTCGAGGGCTATGTCCCGGCGCTCCGCGCCCTGGCCGGCGACGGGACGATAGAGATCATCAGCGAACGCCGGGTGAAGTTCGGCAACATGTTCCACGACCAGTATTCGACCCTGGCCTGGCGGCCGCTTTGAGCCGGTGCGGGCGCGCCCGGTTTTTCAGAAATTGACCTTGACGCGGGGGCCGGCGCCGCCGAGGCGCGAGCTCCGATTATATCGATCGAGCGCCCGCCCCATGGCCTCGATCATACCTCGATCGGCGCCCGCCCCGTTCCCATCCTTACGCTTGCCGCCGCTCTCGGTGATCAAGTCGAGCCAAAGCGCCCGGTTGATGCCGGCAAATGGAGATTGACCGCCAGCGCCGACGCCGGGCATCGCCTTCCCCAGCCCCGGATTGGCCGCCACCGCCCTCGGATCGTCGAGCGGCACGCCCGCCTTGGCCATGGTTGCCAGGAGTTCCACCGCGTTATCGGGAATTTTCTTTGCCGGCGTGTCGATCGAGGCCGGTCCTGACCTTGCCGCTCCCGACAGCGAGGCGGCTTTCGCCGCCGTCATGGCGCCACGGACGACCGTCCGGCCACGGGAGGGCGCGATCTCTCCGGCGGCGGCATCGGCGTTGGCCGACGCTATCGCCGGACCACCATTGGCCGATGTCGCCAGGCGTCTGATCTCGACGGCGGCGTGATTGCCATTGGCCGGCGTGACCGGCGCCGCGGCGAAAATGAGGGCGTCGGTGGTTTGCCGGTCCATCTCGATGATCGTTTCCGCCTCTCCGACCTCTACCGGGTCCGATGCGAAACCATCGTCTTCATCGGCGACGAGGACTTCGCTCGAAATCTCTACATCGTCGAAAAAGGCCAAGATGTGCTCGCCGGTGTCCTGGCCGGTGATCTGCTCGATCACGGTGTCGATGATCGATACCACCAGACCGATGACGCCGCCGAACAAGACGCCGCCCGCGACCTTCGGGGCGGCGGCGATGTCATCGCCGGTGATCGACCGGTAAATGGTCGAGACGATGGGGATGTGCTGGAGCGGGTTGATGATGTCGAAAATATCGCCGAAGGTAAGCCCGTCGCTGCCCCACAGGCTGAAGGGCGCATCCTCGTTTTCGGCCGGCGAACCGCCCAGCGCCGGCGGACTGGCCCGGTCATGGGGGTTCTGGCCCGTGGCGGGGACGCTAAAGGCGGCGTCCACGGCAGGGTTGATGGGATTCCGGGTGGGCAGCACCGGAATTTGAGTGGGCATGGCGGGCACCTTTTCTTTTGCCCCTTTAAAAGCAAGAGCGGTGCCACGGGAAAACCCTGGATTTTCAATGGGTCTCGGTGGAGGCGGGCGGCAAGGGCAGGCGTCCGGCCGGCAAAACGTGCCTAGCTGGAACAGATGGCCGCCGCGCGCGGCCTTGGTGCGAAGGGATTCCTCGTTATGGACATTGGCGGGGAAGACGTGGGGCACGCCTTCCACCACGGGGATGCCCCGGGCCAGTTTGAACGTGACCACCTTGGCGCTGATGGGGGCGCTGATGGGGGCGCTAATGGGGGCGGCAAGGGGTGAAAGGCCGAATGTCGCCGCCCGGCGCCGGGTCAGCGATGGCGCCGTCAGCGCCGCTCAAGCGCTCCATGCGCCGGTCATCCGCGAGGATATCGGCGGGATTTCCGTTTGGGTCCCAATGATGTATGATTTGGCCGGGCATAAGTTCCGGGCATAAGTTGGAACAAGGCGTCCAAGGGCGCTTCAGGGGGGCCGGAGGCTAGCGGCGGGGTACGATGGTGACGGGGAAGCACATTCTTCTGGTCGACGACGATGAGGATTTGGTGCAGTCCCTGGCGGAACAGCTCCAGCTTCACGAGGAGTTTTCGACCGTTCAGGCGCACACCGGCCTCGGCGCCCTCGAAATCGCCAAAACCGATTATTTCGACGCCATCATCCTCGATATTGGCCTGCCGGACATGGACGGGCGCGAAGTCTGCCGCCTGATGCGCCGCGCCGGTGTCAAGGCCCCTGTTATCATGCTTACCGGCGCCGATTCGGAAGCGGATACCATACTGGCGCTGGATTCGGGCGCCAACGATTACATCACCAAGCCGTTCCGTCTCGGCGTGCTGCTGGCGCGGCTGCGAGCCCAACTGCGCCAGCACGAGCAAAGCGAGGACGCGGTGTTTACCATCGGTCCTTACAACTTCCGCCCCAACGCCAAGCTGTTGATGGACGCCGCGAGCAACAAGAAGGTCCGGCTGACGGAAAAAGAGACGGCGATCCTCAAATACCTCTACCGCGCCGGGAACAAGGTGGTGGCACGGGAAACACTCCTCAACGAGGTATGGGGATACAACGCCAGCGTCACCACACACACGCTCGAGACCCATATTTACCGGTTGCGCCAGAAGATCGAGCGCGATCCCTCGGAGGCGGAAATTCTCATCACCGACAGGGGCGGATACCGCCTGGCGCCGTAAGGTCGACGAAGCCGCCGCCGTTGAGACCGGCGCCGGCCCCCGCCCTATCCTCACCCGGACCCGCCCTACGTTCGCGATGTCTCGCCGGCGAAGCGGCAAGGAGGGGCGCTCCGAAATTCGCCTTTTCCTCACCGCCCTGCTATTGCACACTACTTGGCGGGGGCCGTGGCCGCGTGCCGGCGAACGCGGCCGCATGATTTAGGAAATTATGGCCGAGCAAGAAGATTTCTGGGTCCGGTTCTGGGGGGTGCGCGGCTCCATCGCCTGCCCCGGCGGCGATACGCTCCGCTATGGCGGCAACACCTCTTGCGTCGAGGTCAGGTGCGGTTCGCGCCTGTTGATATTCGACTGCGGCACCGGCGCGCGGATGTTCGGCAACCAGCTTCAGGCGCCGATGGACGCGGATCTGTATTTCTCCCACACCCATTTCGATCATATTTGCGGCCTGCCGTTTTTCGCCCCGGTGTTCGTGCCGGGCAACAAGTTGCGTCTATGGGCCGGCCACCTGAGGGGGGAAACGACGATCCGCGAGGTTCTGTGCTCGATGATGATGGATCCGCTGTTCCCGGTGCCGGTGGACATCATGCGCGCCGACATCGCCTATAACGACTTCAAGGCCGGCGAGACCTTGAACCCGGCGCCGGGCATCACCCTCAAGACCGCGCCCTTGAACCACCCCAACGGGGCGACGGGGTACCGCATCGAGTTCGCCGGCAAGGTGGTGTGCTACGTAACCGACACCGAACACGTCATCGGCGCCGCCGATGAGAATGTGTTGCGGTTGATCGAAGGCGCCGACATATTGATTTACGACGCCACCTACACCGACGACGAATACCCGAAGCATGAGGGTTGGGGACATTCGACATGGCAGGAAGGGGCGCGGCTGTGCGAGGCGGCGGGGGTGAAAACCTACGCCGTGTTTCATCACGACCCCAGCCATGACGATTCCTTCATGGACCACGTTGCCGATGAGGTCGCCCGGGTGCGTCCGGGCGCCGTCATCGCGCGCGAGGGTTTGATCCTAAGGCCGTGAGTACGCGACTGACCGGGCTTTCGGGGACCGGCGGCCATGGCCGCGCGAGGCGCCGGCGTTGGCGGTTCCGGCAGTGGTTTTCACCCGGCGTCAAACGGCTGACGGCCGGTCTGGCGACGGTGCTGGGAATCAAGCCGCTCGGTTTTTTCATTCCCTGCCGTTATGCCGCGCAAGCCACAAGCCATGGCGCCGTGTCCTTCGCGCGCGTCGAGGAGATATTCGCCGACGCCGGGGAAAACTTTACCGCCGTCATCGGCGATATCGAAGCTTGCGCGGCGGAGCTCCGTGCCATCGCCGCCGGCGGCCAACTCGCGGGGGGCGCGAAGCCTCACTTCCGCCAGGGGTTGTTCCCGCGCCTGGATGCCGCCACGGCCTACGCCCTGGCCCGGCGGTATCGGCCCGGGCGCATCGTCGAGATCGGCGCCGGCTATTCGACCCGTTTCCTGGCCACCGCCATCGCCGATGGCGGTTTCGATTGCCGCCTCACGACCATCGATCCGTCGCCGCGCAAGGTCGTCGACCTGCCCGCTATCGAGATCATCGAATCGACCGTGCAGGAGGCCGGCTTTGCTCCCTTCGACGCGCTCGCGCCGGGTGACTTCCTGGTCGTCGATTCAAGCCACATCCTGATGCCCGGAAGTGACGTCGACATGGTGCTGAACGGTATTTTGCCCGGGGCGCCACGGGGCCTATTGGTTCATTTCCACGACATCTTCCTGCCCGACGCCTACCCCCGCGAATGGGACTGGCGCGCCTATAACGAACAGAACGCCGTCGCCGCCCTGTTGACCAGCGGCGAAGCCTTCGAGGTGCTGTTCGCCAGCCATTACGCCGCCACCCGGATGCCGGATCTGTGGGCGGGGACGGTGATTTCCGAGATCGCCCTGCCCGACGGCGCTTTCGAAACCAGCCTGTGGCTGAGGAAAAGATAACGGCCGGCCGTTCACGAGGTTATTACCGGCCGTGAGGCCGCCGCGCGGTATGATGGCCCGCGGCATCGCAACATAGGCGCTGTTGATGATCAGGAACTGGATCATTCGGATGCTCGGACAGTCCGGCGAGGCTGATCTGCCGGAACGGGTGCGGACCGCGATCCGTGATCAGCAGGACGCCAGCGAGATACTCATCGGTTGGGTCCAGCTTGCCGTCGTCCTCGTCTTCGCCGTCCTTTATACCGTGGCGCCCAAGACCTTCCCCGCCGATGTCGGCTTCGCGCCGGTGCCGTGGGCGCTGACCGCCTATTTCGCCTTCACCGTCGTCCGGATCGTCATGGCCTACCGTTCGCGGCTGCCCAACTGGCTGTTGTCCGTTTCGGTGGTCATGGACATGTCGCTTCTGTTGGGCACCATCTGGAGTTTCCATCTGCAGTATGAACAGCCCCCGTCCTTTTACCTCAAGGCGCCGACGCTGCTTTATGTGTTCATCTTCATTGCCTTGCGGGCCCTGAGATTCGAGGCCCACTATGTCGTGCTCGCCGGTTGCGTGGCGGCGATGGGCTGGCTGGTCATGGCGTTCTACGCCGCCGCCGCCGATCCCAGCGGCGGCGTGATCACCCGGGATTACGTCCGATACATGACGACCAACTCCATCCTGATCGGCGCCGAGTTCGACAAGGTGATCTCCATCCTGCTGGTGACCGCCATTATCGCCGTCGCCATCACCCGGGCCCGGCGGCTCCTGGTCCGGGCCGTGGCGGAGGGTGTCGCCGCCGAGGACCTGTCGCGTTTCTTCGCGCCCGAGATCGCCAAGCGGATCACGGCGTCGGAGGCGCGCGTCAAGGCCGGCCAGGGTATCAACCGCGATGCCGCCATCCTCAATGTCGATGTGCGCGGCTTCACGATCTTGGCGGCGCACATGCCGGCCAACGATCTCATCGCCCTTCTCGCCCAGTATCAGTCGCGCATGGTGCCGGTGATCCAGCGCCATAACGGCACCATCGACAAGTTTCTCGGCGATGGCATCATGGCGACCTTCGGGGCCACGTCGACATCGGAGAGTTACGCCGCGGACGCCATCAGGGCGTTGGATGAGGTGATGGCGGTGGCCGACGCCTGGAACGCCGAACGGGCGGGCGAAGGAAAGGAGCCAATCGGAATCGGCGCGGCGGTCGCCACCGGTCGCATCGTTTTCGGCGCCGTCGGTGACGAGACCCGGCTCGAATACACGGTCATCGGCGACGCGGTCAACGTCAGCGCCAAGCTCGAGAAGCACACCAAGGTGGAAAAAGTGCGGGCGCTGGCGACCGCCGAAGCTTACGAGATGGCGCTGGCCCAGGGGTACGCGCCCAAGGCGACGCCGGAGAGGCGAGCCGGGCGCCATATCGTCGGCGTGGAAGATCCCCTCGACGTCGTCGTGCTGGCGAGTTGAGCGCCGCCGCCCCGTCCCCGGCTCGCCAGGTTTCTCAGCGATAGGGGTCGGCGGCGTCGCGCAGACCGTCGCCGAAGAAATTGAATGCCAGCACGATGACGACGATCGGCACGCCGGGCAGCATCAGCCATGGATAAAGCGCCACCACATTCATGTTCTGGGCTTCGTTCAACAGCACCCCCCAACTGGTGATCGGCGGGCGCAGACCGAGGCCGAGGAAGCTGAGCGCGGTCTCGCCGAGGATCATGCTCGGTATCGAAAGCGTCGCCGACGCGATCAGATGAGACAGGAAGTTGGGCAGAAGATGGCGGCCGATCACGCGGCGGGGCGTGGCGCCCATGAGGACGGCGGCGGTGCAGAAGTCCTCTTCGCGGAGCGCGAAGAGCTTCGAGCGCACGGCCCGCGCCAGGCCCGTCCAATCCAATAGGCCGAGG
>JADFJG010000007.1:22788-57806 GCA_022566265.1 Pseudomonadota bacterium
TGGCGGCCGATCACGCGGCGGGGCGTGGCGCCCATGAGGACGGCGGCGGTGCAGAAGTCCTCTTCGCGGAGCGCGAAGAGCTTCGAGCGCACGGCCCGCGCCAGGCCCGTCCAATCCAATAGGCCGAGGATGATGGTGATGCCGAAATAGATCAGGATGGGGCTCCAGGTCACCGGCAGGGCGGCCGACAATGCCATCCACAAGGGCAACTCGGGAAACGAGCGCAGGACCTCGATCAGCCGTTGCACGACGCTGTCGACCCAGCCCCCGTAATAACCGGCGAGCCCGCCGAAAAACAGGGCGAGGGTGAAGCTGATGGTGATGCCGACAATGCCGACGGTCAGCGAGATTCGCGCGCCATATATGATGCGCGAGAGCATATCCCGCCCCAGCCGGTCGGTGCCGAGCCAGAAAAAGGTGCCGCCCTCGGCCGGACAGACCAGGTGGAACCGCCCCTCGATCCAGCCCCAGAATTTGTAACCGTCACCGAGACAGAAGAACCGCAGGCGTTGGATCTGTTCGGGATTCTCCCTGTGTTCCCGCTGCAGGGTCTCGAGATCGAGCCGGACGGTCGTGCCGTGGACGAAGGGACCGATGAATCGGCCCTCATGGAACAGATGAACCGCTTGCGGCGGCGCGTAGATGAAGGCGGAGTGCCGGCTGTGCAGGTTGTAGGGCGCGAGGAATTCGCTGATCAGGATGGAGCCGTACATGACCGCCAGCACGACGCCCGATATCACCGCCAGGCGGTGGCGCTTGAGCTTCCACCACATCAACCGCCATTGCGACGCCAGGTAATAGCGTTCCTGCTCGGGCGTGACCGTCTCCGCTATTTCCGGGTTGAACGGGGCCTCGGAGACGAAATGCTCGAGGGGACCGGCCGGTTCTTGGTCGCCGCTAGAGCTCATCGCGAACGGCCTCCGTGCAGCCGGATGCGTGGATCGAGCGCGGCCAGCGCGATATCGGAGATGAACACCCCGATCACCGTGAGGACCGCCAGGCACATCAACAGGAATCCGGCGAGGTACATGTCCTGGCTTTGCAGCGCCCGCAGCAGCAGCGGGCCGGTCGTCGGCAGCGACAGCACCACGGCGACGATGGTGGCGCCGGAGATGACCTGGGGCAGCAGATTGCCGATGTCCGAGATGAAGGGGTTGAGCGCCATGCGCAAGGGATATTTGAGCGCCCTCATGGGCGGCAGCCCCTTGGCCCGGGCGGTGACGACGTAAGGCTTCTCGAGCTCGTCCAACAGGTTGGCGCGCAGCCGGCGAATCATCCCGGCGGTGCCCGAGGTGCCGATGACGACGACGGGAATCCACAGATGTTCCAGGATCGAAAGGAATTTGCCCCAGCTCCAGGGGGCGTCGATGTAGCTGGGGTCCATCAATCCGCCGATCGAGGTGCCGAAGGTGACGTTGGCGAAATAGAGGAATATCAGCGCCAGCAGGAAGTTCGGCGTCGCCAGCCCGAGAAAGCCGATGAAGGTAAGGGTATGATCGGTGACGCTGTATTGATGGGTGGCGGAATAGACGCCGATGGGGAAAGCCACCAGATAGGTGAAGATGATGGTGCCGATGGCGACGATCATCGACAGGAACAGCCTGTCGCCGACGACCTCCGTGACCGGGAGGTTGTACTCGAAGGCGAAGCCGAAATCCCCCTGGGCCATACCGGCGACCCACATCAGGTACTGCTCGACCAGCGATTTGTCGAAGCCGTACTGCTGGCGCAGGAACTCGATTTTTTCCTGGTTGACGGTTTCGCCCTGACTCCGCAACTCGTTGACCAGCGTCGTCAGATAGTCGCCCGGCGGCAGTTGGATGATGACGAATATGAGGACGCTGATGGCCAGCAGCGTCGGCACCATGATGAACAAGCGGTGGATCAGATATGCGAACATGATGATGTCACCCGCCTTGTTAGCTCAACCATAATTACTTCGCCCCCCGCCCGAGGCCGGTGTCGTCCGTTGCCCTGACGAAATGATCCTCGCCAAGCGCGATGAGCCTCGGTCGGGCATCGGCCGAGACGGTGAAAGGCGGCGGCCACCAGGCCGGATCCGAGGCCTTTTCCTCCATCAGTCCGTCGAAATCGAGCCGCTGCGCCGGATCGGGCTCCGGGATAGCCGCCAGCAGCGCCTTGGTGTAAGGGTGGACGGGATCGCGGAACAGCACTTCGCACGGCGCCACCTCGACGATCTTGCCGGCGCACATCACCATGATCCTGTCGGCGATATAGTTCACCACCGCGAGGTTGTGCGAGATGAACAGATAGGTGACTTCGAGCTCCTCCTTCAAATCCTTCAGCAGGTTGAGGATCTGGGCCTGGATCGAGACATCCAGCGCCGAGACCGGCTCGTCGCAGATCAGCAGCTCGGGCTTGAGCGCCAGCGCCCGCGCAATCCCGATGCGCTGGCGTTGACCGCCGGAGAAACTGTGGGGGTAGCGGTTGAACGCCCAGATATCCAGGCCCACCAGTTTCAGAAGCTCCTTCACCATCTCGGTCCTGAGCGCGCTATCGCCGATGCCATGGATGAGCAACGGTTCATTGACGATGTCGAAGACGGTCATCCTGGGATTGAGCGACCCGAAAGGGTCCTGGAAGATGAACTGGATCTTGCGCCTGAACGGTCTCAGCTCCGCCTCGCTAAGGCCGATCACATCGACCAGCCGCCCGGCGTCGTGGTATGTGAGCTCGCCTTCATCCGGCGTCACCGCCCGCACCAGACATTTGCCCAGCGTCGTCTTGCCGCAGCCGCTTTCGCCCACCAGGCCGAGACACTCGCCACGCCGGATCTCGAAGTCGACGTCATCGATGGCGGTCACCAGCCCGCCGCCGCCACCGCCGAAATACATGTCCTTGCGAATCTTGAACCTCTTGGTCAGGCCGCGCGCGGTGACCAGGGCGCCCGCCGCGCCGGCACCGGAGCGGCGTTCACCGGAGGCCAACAGGTGGGCCGAGCGGAACTTGATCTCGCGGATCGGCGTCAACCGTTCGTCCGGCCCCAGGCCGAAACGCGGCACCGCCCTCAACAGTGCCCGGAGGTAAGGGTGGCCGGGGCTGTTGAAGATGTCCTCCAGCGTGCCGCTCTCCATGACGCTGCCCCGGTACAAAACCACGACCTCCTCGGCGACGTTGGCGACCACGCCGAGGTCATGGGTGATCATCAAGACCGCCATGCCGAGCTCGGACTGCAGGTCACGGATCAGTTTCAGGATTTGGGCCTGGATGGTGACGTCAAGCGCCGTGGTCGGTTCGTCGGCGATCAACAATGCCGGGCGGCAGACCAGAGCCATGGCGATCATCGCCCGCTGGCGCAGCCCGCCCGATAGCTCAAAGGGGTAGGTGCGCATCGCCGTCGTGGCGTCGGGGAACCCGACAAGGCCGAGGGTCTCGGCGCAGAGCCCCCGGCCGTCCTTCCGGCTGATATCGCTGTGCAGGTGCAGGGCCTCGCGGATCTGGTCGCCGATGGTGTGCAGCGGCGACAGCGATGTCATCGGCTCCTGGAAAATGATCGAGATCCGCCGGCCCCGGATCGCCCGCATTGCGTTGCTTTCCGGCGCCAATGCGGCGATGTCGACGGTGCCCGACGGCGCCCGGCCGCCGTCCACCGCCGCCGTCTCCTTGGCCGGCCGGGGATCGGTGAACAGGATCTCGCCGCCGGTGATGGCGCCGTTCCTCGGCAGGATGCCCATGATCGCCTGAGAGATGACGGTCTTGCCGGAACCGGACTCACCGACCAGCGCCACCGTCGATCCTTGACGAACCCTGAAACTGGCGCCATCGACCGCCTTGATTTCACCGCCGGGGACCTTGAAGGCGATCTTGAGATCGTTGACCTTAAGGATTTCGGTCATCGGAAGGATTTCGGTCATCGGCCGGACCCGGCCGTTCGGACGGTTTCGGCACTCAAGGCGAAGGCCGTCGACGCAAACAAATTCCTACAATCCATGGCCCTTGTTATTCATCGCTTCTTACGCCAATTCAATCTTTCGATCAAACGCCCCGTGAACGGCGGGACCAGCGCCTCTGCCTTGAGTCATTCGCTCATTTCGCTCGGGTAACCGGAAACATTTCCGCCCCGTAGCTTGAGCGCCTTCGTATCGCCGCACCAGCCGGGCGTTGCCAGGCGATGGAAGCCGGTGGCCGACGTCGACGCCTCCCTCTCGTCCCGGTTCTCGTCGGCGACGAAATCGAGGAAAAGCCGGCGCCATAGCTTATCGGTCAGGCGGGCCGTTGCTGGCCCGGCGCCCCGGCCTCGGCCATCTCACTCCTCCGTCTCCCGTCTCCCGGTGTCGCCGACCGTGATGCCGAGAACGGCGAAGTTGCTGACGGTGGATTCGCTCAAGCGAACATGGTTGGCCTTGGCGGCGGCCGCGGCCTTGGCGGCGATGGCCGAAAACCCATCGATATCGGACCCGACATTAAGACACTCACCGGCGCCCTTGAGCTTGAGATTCATCCAGCCGTCGGTGTGGTTCCTCTTGGTCGAATAGTAGCTTAGCTTGATCGCGCGCACCTCTTCCCAGGCAAGGGTGACGCGGGACGCAATCTGCCCGCTGATGATCCTCGGGCCGGCGGCCGACACCACGGTCTCGGTCACGTCCACCACCGTCATTTGCCGGGCCCATGCGCGCAGGCCGTAGACGGTGAACATGGTGGCCAGGCCGCCGAAGACCAGGAACACACCGCCGAACGGCGACGCGAAAATGAGCGGCAGGGCGCACATCGCCAAACCGGCGCCGGCGCGAAAATAATCGCCCCTGAGCGACTCGACCGGATAGCGGTGGCGCTGGCCAACGCCCTCGGTTTGGCCGTCGGACGCACGCCTCATCGGCGGCGCCCGGTCTCGAGCCAGCCTTTGATGAGGCGTGCGCTTTTGGCCGCGCCGTCAAGATCGATGCCGGCGGCGTCGGCCGGCGCGCCCGCGGCCGCGGCGTCGATCGCCCGGGCCAGCGCGTCGGGCGTGATCGCGTCCCCGGATAGGGCCCGGACCACGCCGCGCGCGGCCAGACATTCGGCGCGCAGGCTTTGCTCCGTCTGCCGGCCGTTGAGGTATGGCACCACGACCGCGCGGGCGCCGCTGGTGAGGATGTCCATCACCGTATTATAACCGCATTGGGAAACCGAAACCGCCGCGCGTTGAAGCAATTCGGGGAAATCGCGGCGCGTGCGCTCGATCACCACGCCCGCCGGCGCCGCCGCCTCGAGCGCCCGAAAATCGCCGTCTTCGAAGTTAGGCCCGGTGATCAGCCGCCAAGTCCGGGACGAAAGCCTGGACAACCCGCGGGCCGCCAGCGCCGTCTCCAGCAGCCCCTTGGCGAAAGCGCCGCCGCCCCCCGATACCACGACCTCGCCGTCTCCTTCACCCTCCTCTTTCCTGGCCCCTTCTCCTTCCTTTTCCCCTTCCCTGGCCGCCCCGGCTTCGGCGCCGGTCACGTAGCCGGTGTATCGAAGCTTGCCTTCGAGGCGGGCGGCCGGCGGGAAACTGGCCTCGAACGGGACCAGCGCCTTATCGCCGTGAACCATGATGAAATCGAAATAGGCCTCGGCGTCGTCGGCCATTTCCTCATAGCGCTCGGGCGTGCGCTTGGTGGGCAGGATATCGCGCACCGAGGACACCAGCCAGGGCCGTGGACGCATCGCCCGCGCCGCTTCCACGAGGGCGACGATGTCGTCGCGGATCTGGCTGCGCCCGAAGGGAAACATCTCGACGATCACCATGTCGGGCCGGCGCGCGACGACATGGGCGAGCAGTTGGGCGCGCCGCCGCCGGCGAAGCTCGGGCGTGGCCGGGGCGCCACTTTCATCGACCAGCCGGCTATAGCTGTCGTCGGGGCTCTTGACGGGCGGCAGCTGGAAGAAACCGGCGGCGCCGATATCGAGATCGGGCACCGCCGCGCCGCCGGAGATGATGTCGACCTCGATGCCGTCCCGCGCCACGGTGCGGGCGAGCACGGCGGTCCGCTTCAGATGGCCGATGCCGCGCAGATGCTGGACGAAGAACAGGACGCGATGCGCGCTCATGACGGCGCCATGGCGATGTTCAGCCGCTCCGTCGTGAGTCTGCCGCCGGCGTCGACGGCGAACAGATGCACCGACGACCAGTCGATTTCGACCGGCCATTTGTCCTGCATGTCCCAGCCGGTGGCCAAGGCCAGGGCGGCGCGAACCACGCCTTTATGGGTCACCGCCACGGTCGGTTTCCCGGCCTTGGCGATGTCGGCGAGCCAGGGCTTGATGCGCTCCATCACCTGTCTCGGACTTTCGCCGCCCGGCGGGTGGAAGTCGATCCCCTGGGCATCCTTCTCGGCGAGTTCGGCGGGAAAATTCTTGCGCAGGTCCGCCAAGGTAAGCCCTTCCCACCGGTCCCAGTCCATTTCCCTGATGCGCGGCTCGATCGCCACCGAGTTGGCGCCGAGCAACGCCGCCGTTTCCCGCGCCCGCGAAAGCGGGCTCGAGATCCAGACGAAATCCCTGAACTCCGCCGGCACTTTCCAACTCCCGACCTCGGCCCGGCCGACCTCGCTCAGCGGAATGTCGGTCGAGCCCTGGATGCGCCCATCGGTGTTCCATTCGGTGGTGCCGTGGCGGATCAGGACCAGCGGCGTGCCGTTGTTCCCGGCACTCACGATCGCTGCCTTTGACAGGCGATGGCAAGCGCCGCGTTCAAGGTTTCGATGGCGCCGGAGATGTCGTGGTTCTCGCTGACGCCGGAGAGCGCGTTCTTAGCCATGGCCGCACGCCGGGCGGGATCATCCAACAGACCGCTTATCGCCGCGGCGAAGGCCGGGGCATCGCCCTCCGGCACCAAAAGACCCGTTTCGCCGTCGCGAACGATGTCGCCGACACCGTGACTGTTGCCGGCAACCACCGGCAGGCCGGCGGCCTGGGCCTCGAGTATCGCCATGCCGAACGACTCGCGCACCGCCGGCCAGACGAAGAGATCCGAGGCGCCGTCAAGCGACGCAAGCTCCTTAGCCCGGAGCAGCCCGGTAAACCGCACCCGCTCGGCGTCCGCCCATGCGAACATCCCCTCGATTTCTTTTCGATTACGCCCATCGCCGACGACGATGAGCTGCCACGGACGATGCCTGAGCCGGGCCAATGCCTCCCCCAGCACCCCATAGGACGCGAGCTTGCCGCCGTCGCGCATCATGGCGACGGTGAGCAGCCAGGGCGCTTGCCTGTCGAGATGGTAGCGCGCGGCCAATCCATCGCGCAGGCTTCCGTTGGCCGCCCCGGTGACGCCGGCGGATCGGCGAAAGGCCTGAACGTCGAGGAACGGCTTGAGCGCTATCATGCGATCGGCATCCGCGAGCAAGGGCAGGACGCCCGGCGCATCCGCCGAATTGAGGCCGATGATGGCGCCGGCCCGCTTTACCGCGCTAACGGTCGAGTGATACCCGTTCGCCCAAGGGCCCTCTGCTTGAGTCTGGGACACCGAGGCCTCGGCGAGAAGGTAGGGAATGGAAAGCGCATCGGAAACCACGGGCCCGACCCAATCGGGCGCCTTGTGATAGGCGTGATAGGTGAACCAGGCCTCGGGCCGCGCCGCCGCCCCGGTGGCGCGGTAGCGCCGTATCAGCCGCCGGGCCAACCCCTCGCCCAATGCCTGTAGACGCCGGATCCGCGCGCCATCGCCGCTGCCCTCCCAACTCCTGAAACGGCAGGCGAGGTCGACCTCATGTCCGCCACGGGCGAGCGCCGCCATAAAAAGCCGCGCCAGCTTCCTGTCGCCGGAAGGGACCGGATGGCTCGGCGGCTTCATGGGCGCGTAGAAGGCGACGCGCACGGTGATTTCGCTTGTTGTTGCGGGTGCCGGACGCCCTCGGCGAATTTGGCGGCAAGCCTCTCGATGCCGGCATCGAAGGAGAACCGCTCGCGCACCCGGGCCATGCCGGCGCCGGCGAGCCGGGCGCGCTGTTCGGTATCGGTGATCAACGTCGTCAGCGCCCCGGCAAGCGCCTTGGCATCGTCGGCGGTGACGAGCAGACCGGTTACACCGTCCTCGATCAGTTCGGGGATCGCCGAGAGCCGCGTGGCGATACAGGCGAGGCCCTGGCTTTGGGCCTCGAGCAGGACGTTCGGCAGGCCATCGCGGTCGCCGTTCCTGGCGATACGGCTGGCGAGGACGAACAGATCGGCGGCCCGGTACCGGGCGAGGACCGCCTGCTGGGGCTGGGGGCCAAGCCAGTCGATACGCGAGGCGATGTTCAAACGCCGGGCCTGGCGCTTGAGCGACGGCAGGAGCGCGCCGCCGCCGATATGGAGGAGGCGCCAATGCAAGCTGGGGGCCAGTCGCGCCAGCGCTTCGATGAGGATATCCAGGCCCTTCTTCTCCACCGCCCGGCCGACGCAAAGCAGGACCACCGGATCGTTCGCATCGGTGCCGTCACGCCCGCCCGCCCCGTTGCCGGCGCCGCCCTCCCGGTCCGGCGCCGGGAAGCGGCTGAAATCGAGCCCGTGATAGAGATGTTCGACGCGATCCCCGTCGGGCGCATGGCTTGCCAGATGATCGCGGTTGTACGCGGTACATGTCACCAGCCAGGCGCAGTCCTCGATCTTTTCGCGTTTTTCCCACTCGGGCGTCGTCCAGATGTCGACGGCATGGGCCGAACAACTCCAGGGAAGGCCGAGAATCCGTGCCGCATATCGGGCGGTCGAGGCGGGGGTATGAAGGAAATGGGCGTAGATGTGGGTGGTGCCGGCGGGCAGTTCGTGGCCGAGCACCAAGGCCTGGCCGAAGCGCCGGAACCGGTTGCGGGTGAAATCGCGTCTGAGATCGCCGAGCCAGATTCTAAGCGCCGCCGGGTAACGCGGGTGCCGGCGCATCCACCACCACGCTTTCAGCACGCGTCGGGGCTCGCGGTGGAGATATTCCGGCAGATAGAGGACGGCGGCCGAAATTTCATCGTGGATGGGGTGGGTGTCCTTCTCCGTCGGGTGACGCAGGGAGACGATCCCGATGTCGAACCCCCGCCTCTCCAGGGCGAGAATCTCCTGGGCGATAAAGGTTTCGGACAATCGGGGATAACCCTTGACGACGAAAGCGATCTTGCCCGGCACACCCGTTTCCACACTGTCACCTCGGGGAATTACTGCGCCGCCACCCGTGGTATCACGCCCGGCGGTTCCAAGTAATTGTCGACCAGCCGGTTGACGTTGGTAAGACCGTCGAGCAAACCCGGCACGACCACCCGTGACGGCGGCTCTTGGGACGGCAGATCTCTCAGCGCCGCGGCCATGACCGCGGGATCGTAAATTCCGTCGTCTTCCAGAACCCGCACCAGGCCCATCTCTTGCGCCCGGCTGGCGCGGATGAATTGCTCGCGCCGGGGCACCGTGCGCGGCACGATCAGGGCCGGCTTGTCGAAGGACAGGATCTCGCAGAAGGTGTTGTACCCGCCCATGGCGACGATCCCCGCCGATTGCGCCATCAGGAACTCCAGATGGGAATCGAAGGTGATGGCCTCGACCTTGGCGAGTTCGCCGATGCGCCGGAGAAACGCGGCACGGCGTCGCGGCGCCATGAACGGGCCGAACACGACCAGCGACGGGTAGGGGATGTGGGGATCGTACTCATAGGCCTTAAGCACCCAGTCGACCAAGGCCTCGCCGTCGCCGCCGCCGCCCGGCGTCACCAGCAGGAAAGGCCCTTCGACCAATCCGTCGGCGGGAGAGGCGAGTCGCTGGCGCGGCAGCTCGCGGCGCAAATAGCCGGTGAAGACGGCCTTATTTTGGACCGTGACCGGCAGATCCAAGCCGCTGAGAGGGTCCCACAGATGGCGCAGACCGTAGATCCAGATCTGGTCATACAAATGCTCCAACGCCGGCAATACGTTCTTGCGTTTCCACTCGGGCGCCAACAGTTGGGGCTCGTCCATGACGTCACGCAAACCGAGCACCAGGGACGTCCCCCCGTCCTTCAAAATCCCGAGCGTATCCGCAACTTCGCCCTCGAGGCCGAGAGGCTCCTTGTCGACGATGAAAATGTCCGGCGCGAACGCCTGGGCGGTGTGACAGATGATCGAAGCCCTGAGCTCAAGGGTCTGCTCGATGCTGATATGCAGGCTGAGCGAGGTGTACTCACCGTTGCGCAGCTTGATCACGCCCGGCACCCGCACGAAATCGACCCGCGCGCGGAAGTCGAAACTGCCGATGATGGGGGAACCGGACAGAATCAGCACCGACAGCTTCTTGTGGCGCGCGACCAGGGAGTGGGCAATGGCCAGGCAGCGGCGCAGATGCCCGAGACCGAACGAATCGTGGCTGTAAATCAGCACCCGCCTGTCGGCGCGCCCGCCGGCCATTTTCGTGAACAGGTTGACGTTTTGCATTGGTAACGCTTCCCCCTGAATACCGCTGCTTATCCCGCAGGCGAGGGCAGACTATGACACAGACTCGAAACCGGCCAAAATGTTCTTTTCGCCCCGCCGGATGGGACATTTACGCCCCCGATCTGGTGGGATAAGGTGCTCCGCGATCCCGGGCCGCCGGCGCGAGACGGATCGAGTGCGCGCCCGGCGCCGAAACAGCCGACGAGTTCATGGAACCCGGTATTTTCAAGTTCATTCTCCGGCACAGCCTGAGGCAGCAGATAACGATCCTCTGTCTGACGGTGGGCTCGTTCCCGTTTCTTTATTTCTCGCTCGAACTGCCCAAGATCATCATCAACGACGCGATCAACGCCAAGGACTTTCCCAAAGCCCTCCTGGGCGCCGAGTTCGAGCAGATTCCCTACCTTCTTTTGCTGTCCGGCGTTTTCCTCGCGCTGGTGATCGTCAAGAGCGGCTTCAAGTTCTGCATCAACATCTATCAGGGTCTGTTGGGCGAACGGATGTTGCGCCGGCTGCGTTACGAGCTTTACAGCCGGATTCTACGTTTTCCCCTGCTCCATTTCCGCCGGGTGTCACCGAACGAGATGATTCCGATGATCACTTCGGAAGTCGAACCGCTTGGGGGTTTCATCGGCGAGGCCATCGCGCTTCCGGCATTCTATGGCGGCACTTTGGTGGTGATATTCGCGTTCGTGTTCATCCAGGACCCGATTCTCGGCCTTGCCGCGATCTCGCTTTACCCGATTCAGGGCTATCTCATTCCCAGATTGCAGCGCCGGGTGAACGAGTTGGCCAAGCAGCGGGTCCGGGCGGTGCGCGAAACGGCGCGGAATATCGGCGAGACGGTGTCCGGGGTGACGGAAATCCACGTCCATGACACCTCTCAATACGAACTGGCGAAATTCGCCGGGCGTATGGGCCGGATCTACGAAATCCGCTATGAAATCTACCGGCGCAAGTTCTTCATCAAGTTCCTCAACGGCTTCCTCGGGCAGTTGACGCCGTTCTTCTTCTACTCGATCGGCGGATACCTGGTGATCGAGGGCGATTTGTCCTTCGGCGCGCTGGTCGCCGTGCTCGCCGCTTACAAGGACCTGACGCCACCCTGGAAGGAACTTCTCAAATACTACCAGCGCCAGGCCGACGCCCGCATCAAATACGAACAGGTGACGATACAGTTTCAGCCCGCCGATATGATGGATGAGGCGTTGCAGACCACCGACCCGGAGCCCGATGAGCGCCTAAGCGGCGATATCGTCGCCACCAACGTCAGGCTCGAGGAAGAAGACCAGGTGAAAATCATCGATGGCGTCACCTTCACCTTCGGTCTCGACGAACATATCGCCATCGTCGGATCGGGCGCCAGCGGCAAGGAGACGTTGGCGATGCTGATCGCCAGGCTCATTCCGCCGACGGGCGGACGCCTTACCATCGGCGGCAGGGACCTCGCCGATCTGCCCGAATCGGTGACCGGACGGCGCATGGCTTATGTCGGACCCGGGGCGTACATGTTCTCAGGGACCGTGCGCGAAAATTTGATGTACGGACTGAAACATCGCCCCCTGCGTCCAGCGGTTTATGACGAGGAAACGGCGCCGATACGCGCCCGCGCGCTGCAGGATGCGGTCTTGGCCGGCAACACCGGCCTCGATCCCCGGGCCGGGTGGACCGACTACGCCGCCGCCGGGGCCGACGGGCCGGAGTCGCTTCGCGTCCTCGCCATGGCGTTGCTGGATCTGGTCGAAATGGGCGATACCCTCTACGAGATGGGCCTCAGGGGCACGCTCGATCCCGGCGAAAGGCCCGAAATCGCGGAGCGGCTCCTGCGGGCGCGCGAAGCCACGCGGGAACGGCTCAAGGCCCCCGACATGGCGGAGTTGGTCGAACCCTTCGATGAGACCAAATACAATGACAACGCGACGGTTGCCGAGAACCTGTTGTTCGGCACGCCGGTCGGCGCCGGTTTCGACATCGACAATCTCGCCGAAAGTCCCTATGTGCGCAAAGTCCTGGATCAGGTCGGCCTGACATCCGATCTCCTCGAGATGGGCCGCCAGGTGGCTGGACTCATGATCGAACTGTTCTCCGGCCTCGACCCGGGCCACGAGTTTTTCGACCAGTACAGTTTCATCGAGGCCGAAGACCTGCCGGAGTTCCATGCGCTGCTTGGCAGGATCACCAAGGAAGGCCTGGAGGGTCTCGGCGCCGATGACCGTAACCGGCTGTTGTCATTGCCGTTCAAGTTGATCCCGGCGCGCCACCGGCTTGACCAGATCGACGACGATATGCGCGCCCGCCTATTGGCGGCGCGCCGGACCTTCGCCGCCGAATTGCCCGAGGCGCTCAAACCGTCGGTCGAATTTTTCGACGCCGAAAAATACAACGCCGCGGCGAGCCTGCAGGACAACATCCTGTTCGGCAAGATCGCCTACGGCCAGGCCCTATCGGCCGAGCGGGTCGGGGCGATGATCGCGGAAGTCGTAAACGAGCTGGGTTTGCGCGACGAGGTGATGGAGGTGGGCCTTGATTACGAGGTCGGCATCGGCGGCACGCGCCTTGGCATCGGGCAGCGCCAGAGACTGGCGATCGTCCGCTCGCTGCTCAAGCGGCCCGACCTGATGATCGTCAATGAGGCGCTGACAGCGCTCGACGACGCGGTACAGACCCGGATTTTGCGCAACCTGATCGCCGAGATGAAGGGCCGGGGACTGATCTTCGTATCGCCGCGCGCCAAGCTGGCCCGGGAATTCGGGCGCGTCGTCGTCATGGAATCCGGCAGGATCGTCGAGCAGGGAACATTTACCGAGCTCGACCGCGAGGGAACCCGTTTGCACGAATTGATGAGCGCCGGATGATGCCCGGCGAGGGAGGTGTGCGTTGAGTCTGAGCGAGGAACTCGAAGTTCTTAGAAATATCCCGATGTTCTCCGATGTCGCGCCGACGCAGTTGAAGCTTCTGGCCTTCACCAGCCAACGCCTGACCTTCGCGGCGGGGCAGGATCTTTTCCGCCTCGGCGATATGGGCGATTGCGCCTATATCATCATCTCGGGAGAGGCCGACGTGCTGGTGGACAAGGATGGGACCGAGGTGGTGGTCGCCAAGGCGGGCAAGAACGAGCTCATCGGCGAGATCGCCATCCTCTGCGACGTGCCGCGCACGGCGACGGTCAGGGCGGTGACCGAGCTCACGGCGCTGAAAATTCCCAAGGACCTGTTCTTTCGCCTGATCGCCGAATTTCCCGATATGGGGGTGCAGGTGATGGCCGAACTCGCCCGGCGCCTTCACCGCACCACCCAGCAATTGACCGAAGCGCTGGCCAAGCTCGAAGACCGCTGAGCGCCAGGCGCCCGCCGCCGAACATCGGCTAGCTTCCGTCATTCAAGGTGGCGATCACCGGCACGTGGTCCGAGGGCCGCTCCCAGCCGCGGGCCTCCCTTAGCACCCAGGCGCCCTCGAGGCGCTCTTCGAGCGCCGGCGTCACCCATATGTGATCGAGCCGCCGGCCGCGGTCGCTCGCCGCCCAGTCGCGGGCGCGATAGCTCCACCATGAATACAGCCGTTCCTCGGGCGGGATGAAATGGCGCACCGCGTCGACCCAGTCATGGGAGGCCCCAAGCCGCCCCAGCGATGCCACCTCGACCGGGGTGTGGCTCACCACCTTGAGCAACTGCTTGTGCGACCAGACGTCGGTGTCGAGCGGGGCGATATTGAAGTCCCCGGTCAGGACGAAGCGGTTGGGTTCCCCCCGCCGGGCCTCGAACCAGCCCGTCATGGCGTCGAGGAAAGAGAGCTTGTGGGCGAACTTGTCGTTTTGTTCCGGATCCGGAATGTCGCCGCCGGCGGGGACGTAGAAATTGTGTATCTCGATGCCGCCGTCGAGAACGACGAAGACATGCCGGCTGTCTTGCCGTCCGCACCAGTCCCGGGTTCCGGCCTCGGCGAAAGGGATGCGCGAGAGGATGGCGACGCCGTTGTAGCTTTTCATGCCGCGGATCTGCTGGTGGGGATAGCCCATTTCGGTCACGGCGGCGCTGGGAAAGTCCTTGTCCTCGACCTTGGTTTCCTGAAGACAGATGATGTCGGGCGCGGCGGCGGCGATGAGCCGGCGCAGGTTCTCGAGGCGCAGGCGGACCGAGTTGACGTTCCAGGTGGCGACGCGAAGGGCCATTGGTATTATGTGATGGTTACGCTAAGCCGGCCGATGCCTTCGATCTCGCCAACGAGGTCGTCGCCCTTGCCGACGACGGTCTCGCCCTCCGGCGTGCCGGTGAAGATGATGTCGCCGGGGGCCAAAGTCTGGTATTTGGCGAGCAGGGCGACGACCTCGTTGGGCTTCCAGATCATCTGGTCGAGATCTCCCTGTTGGATCCGCGCGCCATTGACATCGAGCGTTATGGCGCCGCTCCTCGGATGGCCGATTTCGCTGACCGGGCGGATCGGGCCGAGCGGTGTGGCCGCGTCGAACCACTTGGCGATGTCCCAGGGTCGGCCCTCGGACCGCGCCGCCCGCTGCAGATCGCGCCGGGTCATGTCGAGACCGAGGGTGTAGCCGAAGATATGCCCCTCGGCCGTCTCCGGCGCGATGGCGCTGCCGCCCTTGCCGATGGCGATCACCAGCTCGATCTCGGGCTCGAAGCGCTCGGTCTCGGGCGGATAAGGAAGATCGCCGCCAAGCGCTAGGACCGATCCCGGCGCCTTGGTGAATATGGCCGGCACCTCGCGCTCGGCCAATCCGCCGGGCTCGGCCGCGCTCGGGTCGTAGTTGCGGGTAACGCAATAGATATGGCGCACCGGGAACAGGGCGTTGGAGCCGGTCACCGGAACGGCGGGCATGTCCCACAGCGGAATGGCGTAAGACGTCAATAGGGCCTCCCTGGATTTACGGCGTCACCAATGGGTGTCGGTCAAGCGCGATCGAGCATAGCGGCGATCGGGCCAGCGGCCCAGGGGCTTGTTCCAGAGTATTATCCGGCCGCTTATTGGGCGGCGAAATCGGGCCTGATCGCGCCGCCGGAAGACAAGGCGAGGCCTGGGCGCGAAGCGGCGCGCGCCCTCGCGGCGTCGCCGAAGGCGCCAAAAAGGGTCTTCGAAACCGGCTCTTCCATGTACAGCCACTCGGGATGCCACTGCACGCCGATGGCGAAGGCGGGGGCATCCTTGACCCGCACCGCTTCGATGACGCCGTCGGTGGCCGTGGCCTCGATGACGAGACCGTCGGCCAGCCTGTCGATGCCCTGGCCATGAAGCGAGTTCACCGTCGCCGAGGTCAAACCCGTGAGACGCGCGATCTCGCCATCGGGGAGGAGGGAAATGTCGTGTGCCAGGGCGTAGCGTTCCTCCGACTCCACGCCCCTCGGCGAGCGGTGATCCATCTTGCCTTCGAGTTCTTGAATCTGCTGATGCAGGCTGCCGCCCAAGGCCACGTTCATCTCCTGGATGCCGCGGCAGACGGCGAACACGGGGACGGCGGCGTCAATGGCCTCGCGGATGAGCGGCAGGGTGGTGGCGTCGCGCCGGGGATCGTGAACCGACCCCGCCGGCGCCGGCGGTCCCCCATAGTGGTGGGGTTCGATGTCGGAACGTCCTCCGGTCACCAGAAGTCCATCGAGGCGGCCGACGAAGTCCGCCGCGGCGATGGTTTCGCCAAGCGCCGCGACGATCAACGGCGCACCGCCGGCGCCTTCCACGACCGCCTTGACGTATTGTTCGCTGACGGCGTGCGAAGGCAGATCGTGCCGCATGATGACGGAAGCGGTAACGCCGATCAGTGGGCGTGTTTCGGAAACGGTCATGGTCATTCGCTATCACGATGCGCGCGCCCCGGCAACGGGCAGGCGCGGTTTTCCGCCCTCATTCATATATAAGGCGGCGGCGTAAAGGCGCGGTTAATGACGCCGCCCGTGGAGTCTGGCGCGACTTGGCGGCTGGCGGCTCGGCGGCGCGCTATTGGGCGGTAACCCCTTCCTCGTCGGGTTCGGTGAATTCGAATAGCGCCTCGTCGAGGGATAAGCCGAATTGGGCGTTGACCAGCGCGATCTGCGTCGCCTGTCCTTCGGCGTCGGTCACCGTCCACTGGCGCAGTATCAGGGGCCGGTCGGAGAAAGTGAGCGCCAGCGATCCCTCTTCCTCTTCGCCGGACTTGACGAGCTCCACCCGGATCACGCCGGGGCCCCGCTCGAGGCCGGTGACCGTCACCGCGCCGCCGAACCTGACGGTCTCTTGCACCAGGAAGCCGGCGAGGCTCGATTCGAGGGACTGGTAGGTGGTCTGTTCCAGTTCGGAATCGTGATAGATGAGCCACCCGCCGTCGCCGATGATGAGGACGGGCGTCGGCGGATCATATTCGACCCGGAGTTTCCCCGGCCGCGAGATATATACCCAGCCTTCGCTCAACTCGTCGTTCGCCGCGATCTGCAGGAACCTCGCGCGCATGGTGGAAATGCCGTTGAGGTAGTGCTCGATCCTGGCGATGTCGGCCTTGTCGCCGGCGCTCAATTTAACCGCCTGGGGCGTCTGGCCCAAGGACGGCGCGCCGGCAAAGACGATGGCGACGAAAAGGGCCGCCGGCAAAGCGAGAAACCCCAGGTTCAACGAAGCGTGGCGTACCATGGCCGGAGTGTACTCTGGATGTGGAGACCCAACAGGCTGTTCAACGCTCCGCCTCGTCCATGCCGCGGACCAGGACCTGGCGCCTGCCGACATGGTTGGCGGCGCTGATGACGCCATCGGCCTCCATCGTTTCGATGATGCGGGCCGCCCGGTTATAGCCGATCTGGAGATGGCGCTGGATGAAGCTGGTGGACGCCTTGCGCTCGCGCAGTACCAGCGCCATGGCCTCGTCATATACGGCGTCGACGGTACCGCCGCCGGGCGCGAGGGCCGGGCCGAACTCTATCTCGTCGGTAATGTCGTCGATGTAGTCGGGGCTGCCCTGGCGCTTCAGGTAGGTCACCACCGCTTCGACCTCCTGGTCGCTGACGAACGGCCCATGCACGCGGATGATGCGCCCGCCACCCGCCATGTAGAGCATGTCGCCCGAGCCGAGAAGCTGCTCCGCCCCCTGTTCGCCGAGGATGGTGCGGCTGTCGATCTTGGAGGTGACCTGGAAACTGACGCGGGTCGGCAGGTTGGCCTTGATGGTGCCGGTGATCACGTCGACCGAAGGACGTTGGGTCGCCATGATGAGGTGAATGCCGGCGGCGCGGGCCATCTGGGAGAGCCGGTGTACCGCCCCCTCGACGTCCTTTCCCGCCAGCAGCATGAGGTCCGCCATTTCATCGACGATGACGACGATGTAGGGCAGCGGCTTGAGATCCAGGGGCTGGTCCTCGAACACCGGCTCGCCGGTGTCGGCGTCGAATCCGGTCTGGACCGTGCGCGTCAGCGCCTCGCCCCGTTTGCGCGCTTCGGCCAGGCGGGCGTTGTAGCTGGTGATATTGCGCACGCCGAGCTGCGACAGCGCGCGGTAGCGGTCTTCCATCTCGCGCACCACCCATCGCAAGGCCGCGACCGCCTTGTCGGGCTCGGTGACGACGGGCACCAGCAGATGCGGGATGCCGTCATAGACCGAAAGCTCCAGCATCTTGGGATCGATCATGATGAACTTGAACTCGTCCGGCGACAGCCGGTAGAGGAGCGACAGGATCATGGTGTTGATGGCCACCGACTTGCCCGACCCGGTGGTGCCGGCGATCAACAGATGGGGCATGCGCCCGAGATCGGCGATGACCGGCGCGCCGCTGATGTCCTTGCCGAGCACCAAGGCCAGCTTGGCGGTGGTGCGCTCATAGGCTTCCGAAGCCAAAAGCTCGCGCAAATACACGGATTCGCGCCGGGTGTTGGGAATCTCGATGCCGATGACGTTGCGCCCGGGCACGACGGCGATGCGCGCCGAGACCGCGCTCATGGACCGCGCGATGTCGTCCGCCAGCCCGATCACCCGGGACGATTTGATGCCTGGCGCCGGCTCCAGCTCGTAAAGCGTCACCACCGGGCCGGGCCTGACCTTGATGATCTTGCCGCGTATGCCGAAATCCTCGAGCACCGTGATCAGCAGATCGGCGTTTCTCTCGAGGGCTTCCCTGGTCACGTCGGTGTGCTCGGGAACTTCCGGGGGCGGATCGAGAAGATCGAGCGGCGGCGTCTGGAATTCCTCCCCGGGGTTCAGATCGAGGGTCGTCTGGCGTTGCGCCCGCGCCCGCTTGCCCGGCTGTGTCGGACGGGCCTTGGGGGCGATGAGCCCGGCCTCGGCCACCGCTCGCGGGGCGCCGGCGGCCGGGGCGCGGCCTTGCCCGGCGAACCCCGGGCCGGCGGTGTCGGCGGTGTCGGCGGTGTCGAAATAGGGCTCGACGCGGGCGTGGCGCGCCTCGATGCGGTTCCTTGCCCGGAGCGCGACGCCGCCGGTGAGCTTGAGGCCATTGCGTCCAAGCCAGGCCAGGGCGCCACCGGCGGCGAAAATGAGCCGCATCGCCGCGCGCGCCGATATCATCCAGCCGTGGCGCGTCATGCCCATGCTCGGCAACAGCAACGTCGCTGCGGCGGCGGCGGCGAAGAACCCGATGACCCTGGCGTCGGCGGCGATCTGAAGTGCCGTCGCCGCCGCCACGGCCTGGCCCAGCGCCCAGGACCCGAAGTAGCCGCCGAGTCCGGCGCGCAGCGGCCAGCTTTCGGGCGGCGTCACCGCCGCCGCCGCCGCCGCCGCGAGCAGCAGGGTCAAGGGCAACAGGACGACGCGCAACCAAGCCAGCCTCAGACCCCGTTTCGCCGCCACCTGGTATCCCCAGGCGGCGAGCGCCAGTCCCGGGAGCATGCCGGCGAGGCCGAGGGACTGCAAAAGGAGATCGGCGCCAAAGGCGCCGGGGCGGCCCATCAGGTTGGCGATGGGCCCTTCCACCGCCCGGTTGAAGGATGGATCGTCCGGCGAATAGGTGACGAACGCCGCCAGCAACATGGCGGCCATCACCATCAAGACGAGGCCCGCGGTTTCGGTCATCCGGCGATGGATGAAGGCGCTGACGCTCTTGGGAAGGAAGGGGGTCTTATGGGTCTCGGACGATAAGCGGGCCATGGCAAAACACTCCGGTGCCGGCCAGGGGCCGGGACTGGCACCACATATTGTGGGTACAAAACATAAACGGCGGCGATGTTATCCGGCCTTCTCCACGGATACAAGCGCCGAAAGCCTCCTTTCCGCCCCCTGGCCGCCCCCTGGCCACCCCCCGGCCGCCCCCGGAAGCCGGGCAAAAAAGGTCCCGGAAGGCAAGGAACCTTCCGGGTGAGGGGACCCATGCCGACGGCAAAAGACCGGTATCATGTAGCAAACGCACCTTCGCAGCTTACGCGGTCATCCTACCGACTCTTAGCGGAGAAGTCAGTATGATGACCGCATGCTCAAAGAATATTGGGTCCGCGTGTGCGGCCAAGCGTTCGCTGATACATGCCAGACGCTGGGGCTCGTTTCGCGCCAGCAAATCATGATCAAAGTGGCAATCATATTTGCGGTGCTCCTAGCTCTGGCATTTTGGGGGTCGGAGGATGCGGCCTCTGACGAAATCATTCTTCGCCTTACATTAGGGGGTCTAGGTGTATTCGCATTTCCATTGGTCTATGCGTGGAATCTCGCGGCTGTTCCGGCTGAATTCGATGATGCAAAGAATAAAATCATAGAAGAGGGGGAAGCCAAGCTTGCCGCAGCTACGGCATCATTAACGAACAAAACAACAATCAGAAATAATGTCCTTGCATTGAGTGTTTTGCTTGAAAAGGGATACGATTTCAACACGAAGAGGATATCCGCCGACCAATTTGACGAGTGGGTGTCCGGGCTGAAGGCTTGGGAAACATTGACGCTCCAATACATCGCGTCAAAATTTTCGCATCAGGACGCGGTGGCCTTCAGCAACGTCACGTTTGACCCGAAAGATAACTTCATCTTCAAGATTAGTGACGATCATAACAAACATCTACAGGAAACCGCTGCGAGGTTGGGGAAGCTTCGAGAAATCATCAAGCGGTATGAAGGGGATTGGTCTCCTATATCTCTGATGGAAAGAAAGAAGATTAATGCCGCGTTAGCCGCTTTCGAGATGCAGATTTTGGCAGCCGATGGCGAGCAAGCACTGAATGAAGAAAGCTGCTGAGAAACCCCCACGACTGATCTTGTTATTGATGTTCCGGTCAGATTCATGGATGCCCATTGCCTCTAGCCTCTCGGCCAGTTGTTTGTAACTGATATTCCGCCGCTTCAGTTCGGCCTTCAGGATCCCCTTGACGTGATCTTGCCATTCCTTGTCGGGCATGGTCTGCCTCCGTATCTGATGATATAAACCATCATATACGATATAAATACCCTTGACAATGGGTATGTTATCACTATATTCGGTATATACACACCGGATATGATGATGTCTCAGCACTACCTACTCTCAGCAAAAGCCCGCACCCTGTCACTGGCGAAGGTTATGCGCCTGACGGACGGGGAAGCCTATGAGACGTTCAAGCAAATCCGCTGGGCCGCGAATGACGGCAAGCCATTTTGCCCGCGTTGCGGCTGCGTGGCGATCTATGAATATCGCTCGCGCCGGATCTTCAAATGCAAGGGCTGTGAGCGGCAATTCTCGATCACCACGGCTACGATCTTCGCCAGCCGTAAGCTGCCGATCCGCGATCTGTTGGCGGCAATCGCTATCTTCGTCAACGGCGCGAAGGGCGTCAGCGCGCTCCAACTAAGCCGTGACCTGGACTGCCAATACAAAACCGCTTTCGTCCTGGCCCACAAGCTACGCGAGGCCATGGGCGCGGAAATGAAGAACCGTAAATTGAGCGGCATCGTCGAAGTGGATGGCGCTTTCTTCGGCGGCTACATCAAGCCCAAGAACAGGAAAGAGGACCGCATAGACCGCCGCTTGAAGGAGCACCAGACGGGCAAGCGCAAGGCCGTGGTCATCATGCGCGAGCGCAACGGCAAGAGCCTTCCCTTCGTCTTTGTTGACGAGGATGAGGCCCTATCCACGATCATCGAGCACGTCACGCCGGGCAGCACGATCCATGCCGACGAGGCTTCATGTTGGGACGCCCTGCATAGCCGCTACGCCGTAAAGAGGATCAACCATAGCATCGCGTACAAGGATGAGGATGCTTGCACCAACCAGGCCGAGTCCTACTTCTCTCGCCTTCGCCGGGCCGAGATCGGCACTCACCATCACGTCAGCGGCCCGTATCTCCACTCCTACGCGCGTGAAATGGCGTGGCGTGAGGATACCCGCCGGCAGCCCAACGGCATGCTGTATTTGCTGGTTGCCAGCGCAGCCCTGGCGCACCCGGTATCGAGGGAGTGGAAGGGATACTGGCAGCGCTAGTTGTCACCCTTGTCCTCACTGTCTTCGAAATCCTCCGCGTTTCTCGTGGGGATGATCTTTGTCTCAAGCGCGGCAGTAACCGCGTTTTCGATATATCGCCGCGCAACTGCCGTTTTATCCTTGCCGTAACCGATATTTGCAAGGTCATCCAAATACTTATGCATAATGCGCGGGAGCCGAATTTCCAGCTTCGGATTGGCCATAAGCTCGAGGGTACACCATTATCGGCGTAGCCAAAAGCCCGACAAATGTCGGACAAATGTCCGACACAATATGCTTGACGGATTGTTAGGAATACCCCAATATATAGAAGAAGGGCGACCCGAAGGTCGCCCGAGGCTAGGATGATTTTTGGGGAGAGTGACGGGCCGTGACCCCGCATCCTCCCGATTACAAATCAGGCGCTCTACCGATTGAGCTACACTCTCCATAATTAGACACCCCACTCCCGCAAGAGCGGGGTGTTCTTCTTTCGTACACGCTACCTATATGCGCTAGTTTTTAGAAAACATCAAGATAATGTTGGTGACGGAACATGTTGTGGATTTGCCGGATTAGGCCATAGAGCGAGTAATCCACCACACCAAATGCGTCTCCGGTCCCCGTTTAGATTGCACCAGCCCCCTGTTTCGATGGTGCCGGAGACAAGCCCCGACGCGCTTCCCAACCAGCCGCACCAGCCTCTTGTCCGCCGTGTTCAGTCCACGCCCCGCCATGACATGCTGTGCGAGGTCATGCGTGGTGAGCGGCCTGTCCGACTGGCGAAGCGCCGACAACACGATCCGCGACACTTCGCCCTTGAAGGCATGATGCCTTGGCGGCAACGGCTTGGGCCGGATTTCCTCTAGGTCTATATCGGGCTTGAATAGCCGCAGCGTGGCG
This sequence comes from Pseudomonadota bacterium, assembly GCA_022566265.1. GTDB lineage: Bacteria > Pseudomonadota > Alphaproteobacteria > SMXQ01 > SMXQ01 > JACZQV01. The sequence goes on from JADFJG010000007.1 coordinate 45,368, forward strand.
TCCAGATTATCTAGGTCGATGACCAACTGGCGCAGTTGCGTTTGGGTATGCTCTATTTGCCCGGCGATCTCGGCGCGTTTGCGGATGAGGGCGGTTACGACATGCGGTTCGGCCATGCGGTAAGCATATGAAAACGAGGCCAAATTTTTTAGGGGATTTTAGGTGTGCTTGCTACCTAATACGGCAAAAGACCCGGCGGCAAACCGCTCTAGTTCATCTCCGGACGCTCAGAGGTCGTAGCCCCGTTCGCCGTGGGTGATGATGTCGAGGCCTTCGATCTCTTCGTCTTCCCCGACCCGCAGTCCGACCAAGGCGCTTACCGCCTTGACGATTATATAGGTCATGACCGCGCTCCAAAGGAGGGTGGCGACGACGCCGACGAACTGGATGTAGAGTTGGTTGAGTATCGTCGTCTCGGAAAGGCCGAGGCCGCCAAGGCTGGCGGCGCCCAAGATCGCCGTCAGCAACATGCCGGTGGCGCCGCCGACGCCGTGCACCGCCATCACGTCGAGGGCGTCATCGACCTTCACCACGCTCTTGATGAAGTTGACCGCGAAGAAGCACAGCATACCGGCGGTGAAGCCGATGACCAGCGCCCCGACGGGCCCGACGAAACCGGATGCCGGGGTGATGGTGGCGAGGCCGGCGATGGCGCCGGTGGCGATGCCGACCAGCGTCGGCTTGCCGTAGCGGACCCATTCGACGACGGTCCAGGTAAGGGCCGCCGTCGCCGCCGAGATGTGGGTCACCGTCATCGCCATGCCGGCGGAGCCATCCGCGGCGAGGGCGCTGCCGGCGTTGAATCCGAACCAGCCGACCCACAGCATGGCGGCGCCGATCATCACCAGGCCGGGACTGTGCGGCGGCCGGATCTCCCCGGGGAAGCCCCTGCGGGGGCCGAGGATCGCGGCGATGACGAGCGCCGAGACGCCAGAGGTCATATGCACGACCAGGCCGCCGGCGAAGTCCTGGACGCCGAATGCCTGCAGCCAGCCGCCGCCCCACACCCAGTGGGCCACCGGCGCGTAGACCAAAATCAGCCAAACGCCGCTGAACAGGATCACCGCCGAGAACTTGATCCGCTCCACATAGGAGCCGACGATCAGCGCCGGCGTGATGATGGCGAAGGTCATCTGGAACATGAAGAACACGCTCTCGGGGATGTCGCCGCTAAGGGTGCTGGTGCCGACACCGGCGAGGAATGATTTGCCGAAGCCGCCTATCCAGGCATTGGCCGAGCCGCCGTCGCCGAAAGCGAGGGAGTAGACGACGACCAGCCACAGCACCGAGGCGAGACAGCAGATCGAGAAACACTGCATCAAAGTCGAGAGCACGTTGCGCGAGCGCACCAGGCCGCCATAGAACAACGCCAGACCGGGTATGGTCATGAACAGCACCAGCGCCGTGGAGGTCAGAATCCAGGCGCTGTTGCCGGCGTTGATCTTGGCCGGCGCGCTGCCCTGGGCCACGGCCTCTGGCGCGCCGACGCCTATGGCGAGGGCAACGGCGCCAATCAAGATGGCGAGATTTCGCAAACGGTTCATCGTTTTTTCCTCATAAAGCCTCTGCATCGGCCTCTCCTGTCCTTATGCGGACCGCATGGGCGAGGTCGAGGACGAAAATCTTGCCATCCCCGATCTTGCCGGTGTGGGCCGACTTCTCGATGGTTTCAACGACCTTTTCGGCCATGTCGTCGCTCACCGCGACCTCGATCTTGGTTTTCGGCAGGAAGTCCACCTTGTATTCGGCGCCCCGGTAGATTTCGGTGTGCCCTTTCTGGCGGCCGAAGCCCTTGACTTCGGATACCGTCATCCCTTGCACGCCCAACTCGGTCAGCGCTTCGCGCACGGGATCGAGCATGAACGGCTTGAGTACGGCTATAATGAACTTCATCTGGGGTATCCTTCATTATGCGCGCCCACGCGGCAGTGGCGCGGGGCTCCGCGAGTGACAGAATTCCCGAAAGAAGTCTCCCGGATCATGATGCGGGGGCATGGACTCGTTGAGGCCGCCATGTTCGGTCCCCTGGCGCCATAATATGTGATCAATAATTGTGCCACCCTGGTCAAGAAAGCGGCAAACTCCCGGAAACCATGTTAGAGCGCGAAATTACACCGGCTGACTCCGGGGCCGCCGCGCCCGCCGCGCTGCCCAATAATTAGGCCTTGGCCCATGTTCCGCCTAAAATTTGGGCAATATGTTCAGGGTGCTTGGGGCTTCGCTGAATGACAAAAAAAAGGCCCGGAAGACAGCCGAGTCTTCCGGGCCAGTCAAGGGGAGAACGCACCGCCGGGAGCCGCGGAACGCTCCAGTAACCCCTGGGTTGGCGTTCGCTTACTGCACGGTCTCACCATGGAGCGATTGATCGAGTCCCTCGCGCTCGGCGTCGGTATCGGCCCTGAGGCCGATCACGGCATCGATCACCTTGAAGATCACGAAGGAGGCGGCGGCGCAGTAAGCGGCGGTGACGCCGATACCGTAAAGCTGCAACAGCATCTGCCCGCCATTGCCTTCCAGCGCTCCCTTGGTGCCGCCGATGGCCTCGACGGCGAGGACGCCGGTAAGCAGGGCGCCGACCATGCCGCCGACGCCGTGGATGCCGAAGACGTCGAGGGAGTCGTCATAACCGAGCTTCCGCTTGAGGACGGTGGCGGCCCAGTAGCAGACGACGCCGGCGATGATGCCGATGATGAGTGCCCCCATCGGCCCGACGAAGCCGGATGCCGGGGTGATCGCCACCAATCCGGCGATGGCGCCGGAGATGATGCCGAGGACGCTCGGCTTCTCCTTGAACATCCATTCGGCGAACATCCAGGAAAGCGCCGCCGTCGCCGTGGCGATCTGGGTGACGGCCATCGCCATGCCGGCACCGCCGTTGGCGGCGAGCGCCGAGCCGGCATTGAAGCCGAACCAGCCGACCCACAGCAGCGAAGCGCCGATGACGCTGAGCACCAGATTATGGGGCGCCAGATTCTCGGTGCCGTAACCCAGGCGCTTGCCGAGCACCAGCGCGCCCACCAGACCGGCGATGCCGGCGTTGATGTGCACCACGGTGCCGCCGGCGAAATCGAGGACGCCGGCGCCGCCCAGGAAGCCGCCGGGGCCCCACACCCAGTGGGTGATCGGCGCGTAGACCAGGATCGACCAGGCGGCGGTGAACCACATCAGGGCCGAAAACTTCATGCGGTCGGCCAACGCCCCGGTGATCAGCGCCGGCGTGATGATGGCGAAGGTCATCTGGAAGGTCATGAACACCGACTCGGGTATCGTCCCGCTCATCTCCCCGACCCCCATGCCGCTAAGGAATATCCGGCTCAAGCCGCCGATGAAGGCGGTGCCTTCGGTGAAGGCGAGAGAGTAGCCGATGATCATCCACAGCACGGTGGCGAGGCAGCAGATGGCGAAGCTCTGCATCATCGTCGCCAGGACGTTCTTCTTGCGCACCATGCCGGCGTACAAGAGCGCGACGCCGGGTATCGTCATCATCAGGACCAGCGCCGTCGAGGTCAGCATCCAGGCGGTGTCGCCGCTGTCGAGCTTGGCGGCGCCCTGGGCGAAGGCGGCGGCCGGAACCAGGGCGATCGCCGCCCCGATGACGCCCCCGATGACGCCAAGCAGGGCGGCTGGCGGCCGCGGCCGCGGCGATAATTTCATTCTACAGGGCATTTTCATCGGTTTCTCCTGTGCGGATACGGATCGCCTGGGCGAGGTCGAGGACGAAGATCTTGCCGTCGCCGATCTTGCCGGTGTTGGCGGTGTTTTGGATGGCCTCGATGACCTTGTCGGCCATATCGCCGTCGACCGCGATCTCGATCTTGGTCTTGGGCAGGAAATCCACCGTGTACTCGGCGCCGCGGTAGATTTCGGTATGGCCTTTCTGGCGACCGAATCCCTTGACTTCACTCACCGTCATGCCCTGAACGTCGAGCGCCGTAAGGGCCTCGCGCACGGCATCGAGCATGAACGGCTTTATGATGGCTATAATGAGCTTCATCTGGTTTCCCTCATCATGGTCCTCTCCGGGCCCTCCCTCGGCGCCCGGAGCTTGACTGATACCTGACGGTTCGCGGCGCTCGTGGATCGGAGGATCGCGGGCGTCGGATAAGACATTTCAACAACCGTGCCAAGGCCGGAAAACTCCGATAAAATGACTTGATATCAATGGGTTAAGCGGTAGTTTCCGGGTCCCCCGCCGGTCATGCCGCGGCCGGTTTTGCCTATAATTTAATCACAGATACCTATCTGCCTAAATATTAGGCAAATGATTGCTCCCATGGGGGCTGGACTGGCGCGCGGGCTCGGGCGAAACTCGCGCTCGATGGCGAAGCCAACGACCCCTAAGCCGCGCCGCCGGGCGGGAGCGGCGGTTATCGAGTGCGAAATTGTCGTCATCGGCGGCGGCATGGTGGGCACGACCCTGGCCTCGGCGCTTGGCGGCGCCGGGTTCGAGGTTTGCGTCATCGATCGCGAGGATCCGGCGGCGGCGCTCGAAGCCGGCTTCGACGGGCGGGTCTCGGCCATCGCCTTGGGATCGCAACGGATGTTGGCGGCGCTCGATCTCTGGCCGGGCATGGCGCCGCACGCCGAGCCCATCCTCGACATCAGGGTATCGGACGGCGAATCGGCGATGTTCCTGCACTTCGATCACGCCGATATCGGCGATCGGCCGTTCGGCCACATCGTCGAGAACCGGGTGACGCGCCGGGCGCTTAACCGTCATCTGACGGCATCCGATTCGGTGCGGTTGATGGCGCCGATGACCGTCGTCGGCCTTGAGCGCGAAAGGGGCGGCGTCGAAGCGACGCTTGGCGACGGCGCCAAGGTACGCGCGGCGCTTGCCATCGCCGCCGACGGGCGTCATTCACCGGTGCGCCGTGACGCCGGGATCGCCACCACCGAATGGTCCTATCCCCAGACCGCTATCGTCTGCACCGTCGCCCATGAGCGTCCGCACCATGGCGCCGCCCAGGAAAGGTTCCTCCCCGCCGGACCCTTCGCCATCCTGCCGATGACCGACGATGGGGCCGTGGGGCATCGCTCCTCCATCGTCTGGACCGAGCGCGCCGGCCTGGTCCCGGCGCTGTTGGCGCTCGGCGACGGCGAATTCACCGGCCAACTGGCGGCGCGCTTCGGCGATCACCTGGGCGCGCTTGAGGTGGTCGGGCCGCGCTTTTCCTACCCGCTGGCGCTGATGCACGCCGAGCGTTATATCGGCCACCGCCTGGCGCTCATCGGCGATGCCGCCCACGCCATTCATCCCATCGCCGGGCAGGGACTCAATCTCGGCCTGAGGGACGTCGCCGCCCTGGCCGAGGTCCTGGTGGACGCCAGAAGGCTCGGCCTCGACATCGGCCACGGCTCGGTGCTCGAGCGTTATCAACGCTGGCGGCGCTTCGACAACGTGGTGCTCGCCGCCGCCACCGACGGTCTCAACCGGCTGTTCTCCAACGACGTCCTGCCCATTCGCATCGCCCGGGACCTCGGTCTCGCCGCCATCAACCGCATCGCCCCGGCCAAGCGCTTCTTCATGCGCCACGCCATGGGCGTGCTGGGAGAACTGCCGAGGTTGGTGCGCGGAGAGCCTCTTTAGGATCGCTCGGTCGTGGTACAAGTGAGGCGGGCGGATACACCGTAGGTAAAACCAATATGAAAAACCAATGGCGGACTTGATCTCGGTGCTTGAGCAAGCCGTCGCGTTGACTGGTCATCTGGCATGGCCCGCCGTCGCCGTGATCGTCCTCTATATGATCCGCAGCGAACTCAGGCAGATCGTGTGAAAGTTGGCGGAGCGCATCGGCGACCCGAGATCCGATCTTTCGATCGGCAGGACGGGCCTCAAGATTCGGCAGCGGGTGTCGGAGTCGGATGGCTCGAGCGATATCCTCGCCGCGGAAATCGATCAGAACGCCGTCTTCGAGGGCAGGCTGCAACGCTGGATTAGCAATAATGGGCTGACCATATCTTTGACATCGTTCATTTATGGCAGCGCATATAAGTCGTTACGGGAGGCCGCCGTGCAGGAGCTGTTGCCCCCGGCGAGAGAAGGAGAGAACTGAGCCATGATCGATACCGGTCCGCGCACCGAGCAGCTCACCGGCATCCCGTTCGAGAAAGTCGAGGAGATCGCTGCCAGGTATCGGGCGGAGGGAGCCACAAGGGTGAGCCGCGAGCAACAGCCCGATGGAAGCTGGATCGTCACCGCCGAATTTTCCCCCGAGCCGGTTGGCAAGGCCGGATAGGGCCGCCGCCGCGTGTATCGTCGCGTCGCGCGTCTGGCGAGTTTCGGCGCGCCGGCCGTGCTTGTTAGGGGTCGCGGCTCAGCCCCTTGGCTTCGAGATCGTCGAGGAACTGTCGCCAGAGCCCGTCCTGGGTCTCGCCGAGCTGGTAGAAATAGTCCCACGAAAAAATGCCGGTATCGTGGAGGTCGTCGAACTTGATCTGCACGGCGTAATTTCCCACCGGCACCAGTTCCATGATGCCGACATGACGCCTGCCGGCGACGATGACGCGTTGTCCCGGCCCGTGGCCGGTGACCTCCGCCGAGGGGCTATGGACGCGCAGGAACTCGGCCGGGAAGGAGAAGGCGCGGCCATCATCGAAGTCGATCTCCAACACCTTCTCCGCCTTCTTGAGGCGGATCTCCACCGGCCAGTGGGCGGCGTCGGCCTTGGCTCCCGGTTGCGGGCCAGATTGGGGATCGGTCATGGGGTATCGGCCTCTTCCGAAGCCGGCGGCGGCGGTTGGCCGGTGTCCTCATCCGCGCCCTTGCCGCCGGCGTCATCGAGCGGCCGCGCCTCGTCGATCAGCATGATGGGGATGCCGTCGCGTATCGGATAGGCCAGGGCCGCTTGCTTGCTGATCAACTCCTGGGCCCCGGCGTCATAGCTCAACGGACCCTTGGTGAGGGGACAGACGAGCATCTCCAGTAACTTGGGATCGACGGTTCCAGTCTCCTCGTTCATCGCTCCAACCCCCTTTCCGGTCAGTGTCTGACGGCCTCGCCGCCGTCCCTCGGACCGGGCGATGCCATTTCCAGCAGAGTGGACAACACATCGGTGCGCCCGGCAAGGTCCGGCGCTTCCAGGAGCGCCTGTTTTTCCCCCGGATCGAAGGCGCATGTCATCGCCAGGGCGGTGACCAGCTTGGGCGCCGGCATTTCCCCGACCGTCTTCCAGGCGACGCCGATGCCGGAAGAGCCGGCGTAGCGCCTGAACAGCGCCAACAACCTGTCGCGGTCGATTTCGCTCCCGGGTTCTTCCTCGAGGTCCCGCCGCCAGCGTCCGTAATCGGCGATCACCCTCCGGTATCCGTTATGCGGCGGCAGCTCTTCGCGGACGTCGAAGCGGATGACGCCGGTGAGCGTGATCAGGAACCGGCCGTCATCGGTTTCGGCGAAGACCGTGATACGTCCGGCGCAGCCGCACCGGTAAAGCGCCGGTCCCTTGCCGGCGCCGCTTTCGCCCGACGGCTGGATCATGCCGATCATGCGCTCGGCGCCAAGCGCGTCGCGGATCATGTTGAGGTAGCGCGGCTCGAAGATGTTGAGCGGCAGCTTGCCTTTCGGCAGCAGCAGTACGCCGGCGAGGGGAAAGACCGGCAGCACGGCGGGCAATTTATCGCCGGGCAGTCCCTTCAAGCTCGGATCGAACGGGCCTTTCGCCATCATCATGCCTCGACTGAATGGGGCCTCAACTGAACAGGATGGAAGAAAGCTGGCGCCGGGCGTCGACGGTGACCGGGTCCGAATGGCCGAAGGCCTCGAACATCTTCAACAGCTGCTTGCGCGCGGCGTCATCGTTCCATTCCCGGTCGCGGCGGATGATCTCCATGAGCTCGTTGACCGCGCCCTGGCGCTCGCCGCCGGCCAAACGGGCCATGGCCAGATCGAAGCGGGCCTGATGGTCGCCCGGATCGGCCGCCACCTTGGCGGCATGTTCCTCCGTCCCTCCGGCCTTGGCGCTTTCCTCGGCCAGCTCCAACGCCGATCGAATGGCGGCGATCTTCGGGTGATCGGCATGCTCGTCCGCCACCTGGTCGAGGAGCGCCCGCGCCTTGGCCGGGTCCTTGGCCGCCATGTAGCACGCCGCCAGGCCGGCGATGGCCTCGATGTTGGCCGCATCGTTGGAGAGGATCGCCGAAAAGAGCGCGCTGGCGGTGGCGAAATCGTTCGCTTGCAAGGCGGCCTCGGCGCGCTCCAGCGCCTGGGCGACGGGCGATTCCTGGGCCGGCGTAGCGGTCAGCTTGGCGATGAACCGCTTGAGGTCGCTCTCGGGCAGGGCGCCGGTGAAACCGTCGGCCGGCTGTCCGTCCTTGAAGGCATAGACGGCGGGGATCGACTGGATGCGCATCTGCTGGGCGAGGTCCTGGTTCTCGTCGATATTGATCTTGACCAGCCTCACCGCGCCGCCGGCCTCGCGCACCACCTTTTCCAGCGCCGGCCCCAACTGCTTGCAGGGCCCGCACCACGGCGCCCAGAAATCGACGATGACCGGCACCTCGTTCGAGGCCTCGATGACATCGGCGGCGAAGTCGGCGGTGCTGCTATCCTTGATCAGCCCGGCGCTGTCCGGGCCCGGGCCCGGCTGGGCGCCATCGCCAATGATCGGTTCCATGGTCATTTACCCTACTGTTCGACGCCCTAATCTACCGCTAAATGGTGTCTTGGCGCCACCCCGCAAGGCCCGTTCAGGTAACCTCGCCAGGAAAGGCGAAATCGACGATCTCGGGCTCGTGGCCGGTCGCCGCCATGAAGCGAAGGAGGTCCTTGGTGGCGATGGTGGTCGTCGCCTCGTTGGTGAGGGGGTGGTAGTTCAGCAGAGAGAGCGCCATCATCCCCCTGTCCAGCACCACCTTGACGCGGCCGCCCTTATCGTTGATCAGGGCGAAGGGCGTGACCGCACCCGGCGCCACCCCCAAAACCTCCATCAGGAGGTCCGGCTTGGCGAACGAGAACCGCCCGGCGCCCAAGTGCCGGGCCAGGGCCTTGAGGTCGATCTCGCGGTCCTCGAGCGCCACCACCAGCCACAGGGCGCGCAACTTGTCGATGAGGAACAGGCACTTGCAATGACCGCCCGGGATGGCGCCGCGCAGCGCCCGGCTTTGCTCGACGGTAAAGAGCGCCTCGTGGCGGCGGGTCTCGGTCTCGATCCCGAGCTCATCGAGGCGGCGGAACAGGGCTTCCGGCGTCGCCTGGGGCGCGCTTCGCCCGATCTCCTTTTCCGTCATCTCCGCCATTACCCTGTGAAACCGAACACCGGCAAGGCCCGGAATTTGCCCCGCCCCGGCGGCACACTATATATGGGCCCGATGGGGCCTCAAGGGGCCCCCATCAGGGCGCTTGCAATCGGGGTCCCATGAATTATCATCCGGCCCCTTCGAGCCATCCGGTCGAGGGCCGGTTTCGCGGGCGTAGCTCAGGGGTAGAGCACAACCTTGCCAAGGTTGGGGTCGAGGGTTCAAATCCCTTCGCCCGCTCCATTTTTTCAAAGACTTAGCGGCGGCCGGCGAGCCGCCGCTTTCTATCGGTAAGCACCGGGTAAGCACCAGAGGCCGATTCCGGCCCGTTTCGGGATGCCAATCGGTGCGCGGCTCGACGGTCGCAGTGGTGTCGCAGCCGCCGCGCGGGCGACGGCCGGGGGCACCCTCACGGCCTTCGGGTGCAAGCGCATTCCCGCTCTTGTGTCACGGCCCGAAAACTTGGGCGCGCAGGGCACTACCAAGTCTGCTGTCAGGGGCAAAGCGGACGTACCGGCAACATGACCGGGGAGTCCGCTTGTAGCCACTAGCGGACATTGAATGGTCGATGAGGACGCTGCGGGAAAAGCTGGTGAAGGTCGGTGCCAAGGTCGTCCGTCACGGGCGGTACGTCACGTTCCAGCTTGCCGAGATCGCAATTCCACGGGGGGGCGGTTGTTCGCGGAGATTCTGCGACTGATCGACGGCCTGCGGCCGAAGCCAGCACCGACATGACGCCGCGTGTCATCGCTGCGGGGTTGAACCGGCGGGGGCCGGGCGCGCGGCGTTTGCCGAATGACCGTTTTCGCGCACCCGAATGCACCTTGACGTGGGCTCGGATGTGCCGCGTGGCCCAACCCAAGCCGCCAAACCGGGATGAATGGCCACGCTTTCGATCAATACTCGATTGTGCTACCGTTTTCGGTGGTTGGCAGGAAACTTCTGGGAAGTCCCAGTTCACGGTCAGATGGAGGAGGATCGGACATGCTGGAGAAAATGGATTGGCAAAAGCTATTGTCGCAAGAACGATTTCGTGGCCTCGAAAAGCCGCCCTCCAAGGATGAGATCACAGAAGTTCGAAGCACGTTTATGAAAGATGCTGATCGTATCATATATTCATCGCCTTTCCGTCGTCTTCAGGACAAGACTCAGGTCCACCCTTTTCCTCGCACCGATTACATTCGCACACGCTTAACTCATAGTTTGGAAGTATCAACCGTGGGGAGATCGCTAGGACTCGCGGTGGGTAGAGATATCGGGCCAGAATTTAATTTGGAAATTAGTGATTTCGGCAATGTTGTCGCCGCTGCGTGCCTTGCGCACGATATCGGTAATCCGCCTTTCGGACATGCTGGTGAGGAAGCAATACAACATTGGTTTAGGCATCCGGATCAGGCCGATTCTCTGAGGAAAATCAAAGGCGCTAACGCCGATGAAAAAAAAGCAGATTTCCAAGCCTTTGACGGAAACGCTCAGGGTTTCAGAATATTGACCCGTCTATCCGGATGGAGGGAGCAGGGCGGATTGCGCTTAAGTTGTGCGACCATCGGAACATTCATGAAGTATCCTTATGGTTCGTGTTCGACTGATCCTGAGACTGGAGCGAAGAGTCCTCGAAAAAAATTTGGTTACTTTCAAAGCGACAAACAGGCATTTGAGTCGATAGCAGACACCTTAGGATTACTCCCTAGTCCTTCTGATCCTGGTGGCCGGTGTCGGCACCCTTTGGCCTATTTGGTCGAAGCGGCCGACGACATATGCTACAACGTAATCGACCTAGAAGATGCCCACAAAAATAAGATGCTCAAATACGATGAAGTATCTAAACTTCTTTCTGATTTGCTGGATAACAAGTTAGATGTTGTTCGCCTTGAATCTATTGAAGACGACCAAGACAAAATATCGTACTTACGTGCGAAGGCCATAGGGATATTAATCGAGCAAGCTTATCGTGCTTTCATGGACAACCACGATGTTATTTTGTCAGGTGAGTTTGAAGAAACATTGCTCAAAAAAATAAGAAGTGCAGATGCAATGTCAGAAATTAAAAAGTTTAATAAAAAAAGAATTTATGGAGAAAAAATAGAGGAAGAAATATCTGGTTTTCGCGTAATTCTTGACCTTCTCGAACTATTCATAAATACATATGAAAATTGGCATGAAACTCGCGATAACTCTGACGAGTTCTTGCCTCTGTACGAGAAGGCGCTTCGCCTTTTACCCAGCTACGACAAAATGCCGGATGACTGGTACGAGGGGTTTCTCGTAATAACAGACTATGTTTCTGGAATGGCTGACAGGTTTGCATTGGCTAAATTCGAAAAACTCAGCAGCATTAACGTCAATGTTGGACGGGCATGACTGCACCTTACTGCAATTAACGATGAGGTCAGGCGATGATATGAATCCGGCTCCCGCTTAAGCATTCAATTCGTGCCGGAAGCCCAAATCGTCACCAGGTAACCCACGCCATGAATGAACGCCCCCGCGTCTATCTCGCCGGCCCGGACGTCTTCCTACCAGACGCACACGCCGCGGCCGATTCGATGAAAGCCGCCTGTGCCGATGTCGGCCTCGAAGGAGTGTTTCCATTGGACGCGGACATGCCCCAAACGATTGCAGCCAAGTCCGGCGACAGAAAAGCCGCGTGGATTTACCACGCCAACGTGGACCTTATCCAGGGCTGCGCCGGCGTGGTTGCCAATCTCACCCCCTTCCGGGGTGTGTCCGCCGATCCCGGCACCGCTTTCGAAATCGGCTTTGCCACAGCGCTGCGGCTGCCGGTCACGGCTTGGAGCCTGGACCAGCAGCCCTACCACGACCGCGTAGCATCCCAGGCCCCACACCGCGTCGTCGATGAGCGGGATGGCACCCTGGTGGACACCCTCGACAAGACCACGGTAGAAAACTTTGGCCACCCCGACAACCTGATGCTTTGCGTGCCTTTGGTACAATCCCGCGTCCACGATAGTTTTGCCGAAGCCGCCGCCGCCTTGGTCCGCGTCTTGTTGAAGTGATAGCCCCATGACTCGTAACACGGAGGTCTCAAAATACATGGTCCTGCTTTCGCAACCCATTGTCTAGCCCGGATTTCTCAAACCTACCATGGCGATGTGTCGAATTGGGCCGTTGAGCCCGGGCCGTGGCGGCGTTTGGGTGGCCTTGAGACGGTGCGGACCGGGATTGACCGCATTACGAGTTTTTC